>NZ_JBVVQU010000022.1:0-110648 GCF_055811555.1 Mesorhizobium sp. WSM4813 | reverse complement strand
GCCCAAAGAGGGTTCGGTCTCCCGTCCGCCACCGCACCTGCTTTCATAGCAGAGTCGGCAAGAAACAAGTTACAAGGGGGGTGTGACGGAGCGCTGTCACTTCCACAATACCGTTACTTCCCCTTCCACACCGGGTCGCGCTTTTCGGCGAAGGCGCGAAAGCCCTCGAGATTGTCCTCCGAGCCGTACAGTGCGTCAACCGTCGGCAATTGGCGGCGCGTCACCCGGTTCATCGCATCCTGGAAGGTGAGCGATTCGGCGACCCGTGCCGTTTCCTTGATCGCGGCAAAGACCAGCGGCGGCCCCCCCGCCAGCAGCCGGGCGATCTCCCAGACGCGGTCTTCGAGCTTCTCCTTCGGCAGCACCTCATTGACCAGGCCCCAGCGGTGCGCCTCGGCGACATCCATCCAGCGGCCGGTGAGCAAAAGGTCCATGGCGACATGATAGGGAATACGCTTCGGCAGCTTGATCGTTGCCGCGTCGGCCAGCGTGCCGGCACGGATTTCGGGCAGCGCGAAAGAGGAGTGATCCGACGCATAGATGAGGTCGCAGGACAGCGCCAGCTCGAAGCCGCCGCCGACCGCCATGCCGTTGACGCAGGCGATGACCGGCTTGTTGAGGTCACGCAATTCCTGCAGTCCACCGAATCCGCCGATGCCATAGTCGCCGTCGACCGCATCGCCGCCGGCCGCGGCCTTGAGGTCCCAGCCGGCGCAGAAGAACTTGTCGCCGGCGGTCTTGACGATGGCGACCCGCAGATCCGGATCGTCGCGGAACGCCTTGAACGTCTCGCCCATCAGCCGCGACGTTTTCAGGTCGATGGCATTGGCCTTGGGCCGGTCGAGCGTGACTTCGAGGATGGTGCCGTCGCGGCGGGTGGTGATAACGTCAGACATTCTTGTTCTCTCCCAGCACCAGCAGCGCGTCGGCGATCCAGGCGCCCTTGCCCTGAGCGCAGACGATCAGCGGATTGATATCGAGTTCCTCGATCTCGCCGGCATTTTCCTGCACGAAGGCGGCGATGCCTGATATCGCATCGATGGCAGCCGCGACATCGGCCTTGGGCCGGCCGCGATAGCCTTCGAGCAGCGGGAACAATTTGAGCCCGCGCAATGCCGCCTCGATGTCGTCGCGTGTCGCAGGCAGCATCAGCGTGACGCTGTCGCGCAGCAGTTCGACCAGCACGCCGCCGGTGCCCAGCGTCATCACCGCGCCGAACATCGGGTCCCGGGTGAAGCCGACGAGCAGTTCGGCGACGCCGTCGCGCACCATGCGCTCGATATAGAGGCCGGTGCCTAGCGCATCGAGGTCATGGGCGGCGGTGCTGACGGATTCGGCATCCCTGAGGTTGAGCCGCACCGCGCCGAGCTCGGATTTGTGGGTGACGCCCAAAGCCTTCAGCGCCACCGGAAAGCCGAGCGCCATCGAGGAGATGACCGCCTCGACCGCATTGCCGGCGCGTTCGCCCCTCGGCACGGGAAGCCCAGCCTCGATCAGCCGCGCTTTCGCCTCGGCCTCATCAGGCGTGACATGGTCGCCGGCCGGCGCCCCGGAAGCGGAGGTGTCGATCGGCTGCGCCTGCGGCTCGCGCCAGGCCCAGCCGATGAAGGCTGCCGCCTGGGCGGCGTCCATCGCCTCCGCAATGCCGAACAACGGCACCATGCCGCGTGCCATCAGGCCGGCGGTGTATTCCTCGGGCAGGTTCTCCGGCAGCGAGGAGACGATCGCGCCCTGCGCCTTGTTGGTTTTCAGCGCCGATTCGAAGGCGCGCAGGGTCGTCCACCAGTCGGTGTCCGAACAGCGGTCGGGGCGCGGGAAATCGAGCACCAGCATGTTGAGATCGAAACTGCCCGACACCATGGCGGTGAAGGTGGCGGTCATCGCCGGCTCGTTGTTCCAGATGAAGGTGTGGTAGTCGAGCGGGTTGGCCACCGCAACCAGCGGCCCGAGCGTCGATTTGACATGGGCGCGGTGCGCCTCGGTGAGCGCCGGGAAATTCACCCAGCGGCCTTCGGCGCTGTCGGCCATGACAGACGCCTCGCCACCCGAACAGCTCATCGAGGACAGCCGGTAGCCGGGCAGGGGGCCGGTGACGTGCAGCAGCTTGAGCGCCTCGATGAAGGCCGGGATCGAATCGACGCGGGCGATGCCGAGCCGCTTCAGGAAGGCGCCCGAGGCAGCGTCCGAGCCGGCCAGCGATGCCGTGTGCGAGACGGTCGCTTGCCGCGCCTGCTCGGAGCGGCCGACCTTCATGGCGATGATCGGCTTCTTCAACTCACGCGCCCGCGCGGCCAGCCTTTCGAAGCCGGCTACCGAATCGAAGGCCTCGATATGCAGGCCGAGCGCAGTGACGCGGTCGTCCTCGATCAAGCCGAGCGCCATTTCGGAAAGTCCGGTCTGCGCCTGGTTGCCGGCAGTCATCAGAAAGGCGATCGGCAGGCCGCGCTTCTGCATCGTCATGTTGATGGCGATGTTCGACGACTGGGTGATGATGGCGACGCCGCGGCCGCCCTCGGCCAGCCTGATGCCGCCATGCTGGTCGGGCCATAAAAGCGCGCCGTCGGCATAGTTGATCAGGCCGTAGCAGTTCGGCCCGATGATCGGCATCTGGCCGGCCGCTGCGACCAGTTCGGCCTGCAGCCGCTCGCCATGCTCGTCATAGGCCTCGGTTTCGAGGAAGCCGGCGGCAAAGCAGACGGCGCCGCCGGCGCCGCGTTCGGCCAGCGCCTTGACCACCTCGATCGTCAAATGCCGGTTGACGCCGACAAAGGCAGCGTCCGGCGCGCCGGGCAGGTCGGCCACCGAGCGATAGGCTTTTCGCCCGGCGACCTCCTCCTTGGTCGGGTGCACCGGCCAGATCTCGCCGGCAAAGCCCATCTTGATCGACTGCGCGACGACGGCAGCCGCCTGCGCGCCGCCGAACACGGCGATCGTTCGCGGGCGCAAAAGGCGCTCAAGTTTGTGCATGGTCATCTTTTCGTCTGCTCATGATCTTTTCCAACAAACGGATTCCACTTTTTGGGATCATGCTCTAAGCCCCAAACGGGCGCAGCATCGCCCGCGAAATAATGTGGCGCTGGATTTCCGAGGTGCCTTCCCAGATGCGCTCGACGCGGGCGTCGCGCCAGATGCGCTCCAGCGGCAGGTCGTCCATTAGGCCCATGCCGCCATGGATCTGGATTGCTTCATCGGCGACGAAGGCGAGCATTTCGGTGGCCTTCAGCTTGGCCATGGCCATGTCCTGGTCGGTGACAGTGCCCTGATCGTACTTCCAGCCGGCTTCGAACACCATCAGGTCGGCGGCCTTCAGTTCGGTTGCCATGTCGGCGAGCTTGAACGACACACCCTGGAACTTTCCGATCTGCTGGCCGAATTGCTGGCGCTGCGCGGCGTATTCGATGGCATGGCCAAGCGCCCGCTCGGCCCGGCCGAGACAGGTCGCGCCGACCTGCAGGCGGGTTGCGCCAAGCCACGAATTGGCGACCTCGAAACCCTTGTGGACTTCGCCCAGAATCTGGCTCGCCGGTAGCCGGCAATCATCGAATTCGAGGATGGCGTTGGTGTAGCCGCGATGCGAGACGTTGCGGTAGCCGTCGCGCACCGTAAAACCCTTGGTGCCCTTGTCGACGAAGAAGGCGGTGATCTTCTTGCGTTTTCCACGCGAAGACTCTTCCTCTCCCGAGGCCATGAACACGATGGCGAAATCGGCAAGATCGGCATGGCTGATGAAATGCTTGGTGCCGTTCAGCACCCAGTCGCCGCCGTCCTGCACGGCGCTCGCCTTCATGCCGCGCAGATCGGAGCCGGCGCCCGGCTCGGTCATCGCCAGGCAATCCCATTTCTCGCCGCGAATGCAGGGATAGAGATACTTTTCGCGCTGCTCGGGCGTCCCGGCCAGAAGGATGTTGGAAGGCCTCGCCACGCAGGTCCAGTGCAGCGCGTAATTGGCGCGGCCGAGCTCCTTTTCGTAAAGCAGCCAGGCCACCGTATCGAGCCCGGCGCCGCCGACTTCCGTCGGCATGTTGGCGGCATAGAGCCCGGCTTCGATCGCCTTGGCCTTGATCTCCTCGATCAGCTCACGGCGCAGCACGCCGGTGCGCTCGACCTCGCGCTCATGCGGGTAGAGCTCGTTCTCGACGAAGGCCCGCGTCGTCTCGACGATCAGTTTCTGTTCCTCGGAGAGCCCAAAATCCATGGTCTCAGCCTTTCTTCTTTTTCTTCGGCTTTTCAGCCTGGGCTTTTTCGGCTGCCTTGGAAGCGGTGGGCTTCTTCGCCGCAAGCTTGGCGAGCTGCTTGGTATAGTCCTTGTGCAAGGCGCCGGCGCCCCAGCCCTTGCCTTTGTTCTGCTTCGACAGCGCCTCCATGATCGCGACCAGATTGTCGTCGCGGATCTTTTCGAGCTCGCGGATCGACAGGCCATGCGCCTGGTCGTCCGACTGGGTGGCGATGAGGTCGACCAGCTCGTCGTTGAACTCCGGCACATCCATCAGCTTGGTCCATGGCCATTTCAGGCACGGCCCGAACTGCGCCATGAAATGGCGCATGCCGGCCTCGCCGCCGGCGACGCGATAGACCTGGAACATGCCCATCTGCGCCCAGCGCAGGCCGAAGCCATAGCGCATTATGTCGTCGAGTTCCTCGACCGTGCAGATGCCGTCCTTGATCAGCCACAGCGCCTCGCGCCACGCCGCCTCCAGCAGGCGGTCGCCGACAAACGCCTCGATCTCCTTGCGGATCACCACAGGCTTCATGCCGATCGAGGCGTACATCTCCTTGGCGACTTCGATCGCCTCGGGGAAGGTCTGCTCGCCGCCGACGATCTCGACCAGCGGCAGGAGGTAGACCGGGTTGAACGGATGGCCGACGACCAGCCGCTCCGGATGCTTCTTCATCGCCACCTGCATGTCAGTCGGCTTGATGCCGGAGGTCGAGGAGCCGACGATGGCATTGGCCGGCGCATAAAGGTCGATCTCGGCCAGCACGCGGTGCTTCAGGTCGAGCCGTTCCGGCACGCTTTCCTGGATGAAATCGGCATCGGCGACGGCATCGGCAATGGTCTTGGCAAAGGTCAGTTTGCCTTCTTTTGGCAGGCCGTCGGGCAGCATCTGCTTGTAGGCGCGGCGCGCGCCTTTCATCACTTCGCCGACCTTGCGCGCGGCTTCGGGATCGGGATCGAAGATCGATACGTCGATGCCGTTCAAGAGCAGTCGCGCCACCCAGCCGGCGCCGATGACGCCGCCGCCGATTGCAGCTGCCTTGGTGATGATGCTCATGCGGAGGCTCCGGTTCTTGTCCTGGCTATTTCCAGGTCGATGAGGGGCACGCGCTCGCCGGCGCGGATCACGGTGGGGTCATAGGCCCTGCGCGCGAACACTTCGAGCACGAAGGGCCGGAAGAAGTCGATCGGCAACGTCTCGAAATCCGGGTCGAAGCTCGACTGGTCCCAGCGCTCGCAGAACTGGTCGCAATCGTCGAAATAGGGATGGCCGGCGAAACGGTCGCGCGCATGGGGATTACCGCCGAGATGGTGGGCGTAATAGAGGCGCTGGAAGTCGCCGTGCTTTTCCACCACCCAGGTGCATTGTTCGCGCACGAAAGGTTTCAGGATCGAAGCTGCATATTCGTCGTGATTGTACGGTGCGTAGATGTCGCCGATGTCGTGCAGCAGCGCGCAGGCGATCCAGTCCGTATCGGCGCCGTCGCGCCATGCGCGCGTCGCCGCCTGCAGCGAATGGCCGAGCCGGGTGATCTTGTAGCCGGACAGCCCTTCGTCGAGCTGGACAAGCGCGTCAAGCAGGCGCTCGCCGGTTTTCGCCGCATAGTCGATCTCGTGCTCGGTGAGGAAGGCGTAATCCTCGCGGTCGCCATCCTTCATTGCGGTGAATTTAACGGTCTTCATCGGCGGCTCCTCCCTGCCGATCCCTTGTTCAAAGCGGCGCGCGCTTCGTCAAATTGAGCTTCTTGCGCACCTCGTCCGGGCCGATCACCCTTGCGCCCATGTTCGACACGATGCTGACTGCCCGCTCGACCAGCTGCGCATTGGTCGCCAGCACGCCCTTGTCGAGCCAGAGATTGTCCTCGAGCCCGACGCGGACATTGCCGCCGGCCAGCACCGCGGCGGCGGCATAGGCCATCTGGTTGCGGCCGATGGAAAACGCCGACCAGGTCCAGCTCGGCGGTACATTGTTGACCATGGCCATGAAGGTGTTGAGATCGTCAGGCGCCCCCCATGGCACGCCCATGCACAATTGCACGAGAGCATCCGCATCCAGCACCTTTTCCTCGACCAATTGCTTGGCAAACCAAAGATGCCCGGTGTCGAAGGCCTCGATCTCCGGCTTGACGCCGAGCGCCGTCATCATGCCGCCCATCGCGCGCAGCATACCGGGCGTGTTGGTCATGACATAGTCGGCCTCGGCGAAGTTCATGGTGCCGCAATCGAGCGTGCAGATTTCTGGCAGGCATTGGCGCACATGTTCCACGCGTTCGGTCGCGCCACCCATGTCGGTGCCTTGTTCGTTGAGCGGCAGCGGGTTTTCCGGCGAACCGAACACCATGTCGCCGCCCATACCGGCGGTCAGGTTCAGCACCACGTCGATGTCTGCCGCGCGGATGCGCTCGGTTACCTCGCGATAAAGGTGCACGTCGCGGCGCGGCTTGCCGGTTTCGGGATCGCGCACATGGCAGTGGACGATCGCCGCACCTGCCTTCGCCGCGTCGATGGCGGAATCGGCGATCTGCTTGGGCGAACGCGGCACATGCGGACTGCGATCTTGCGAGCTGCCGGACCCGGTCACGGCAGAGGTAATGAAAACCTCACGGTTCATTGCAAGCGGCATGGATTTTACTCCCAATCGGCACAGACGGTCCCGACCAATCAAACATGGGCCCGATCGACCAGACGGCAACAATGCCTGACTTGCCGGAAACTGTTTTGCGTTTTACGAAGACCATATGATGAAAAGCGAAAAACCGTCGATCTTTCGCGCCGAGCGCTCGCCGCTCAAGGTGACGCTGCTGGTGTTTTCCGGGTCGTCTATCATGTGCGTGGCATCGGCCGTCGATCCGCTGCGCGCCGCCAACCGTATTGCCGGCGAGACGCTGTTCGATTTCGGGCTGGTTTCGGTGACCGGCGAAGCGCCGGTCACCACATGCGGCCTGCCGGTTGCGGTCAGCGGCCGCTTCGACGCAGCGGATACGACCGACATGCTTGTTGTGGTCGCCGGCTTCGGCACGCAGAACTATGCCACGTCGGCACTGCTTTCCGGCCTGCGCCGTGCGGCACGCGCCGCACGCGCCTGCGGCGGCGTCGAGGCCGGCACTTGGCTGGTGGCCCGCGCCGGCCTGCTGGAAGGGCGCAGCGCCACCACTCATTGGGAGGACATGGAGGATTTTTCCTCGGCCTTTCCCGGCGTCGATGTCCGCCCCGACCGCTACGTCATCGACGGGCCGGTCTTCACCTCCGGCGGCGCTTCGCCGACCTTCGACCTGATGCTGCATCTGATCCGCACGCGGCTCGGCATGGCCGTCGCGCTCGATGTGGCAAGCGTCTTCATCTACGACCAGGCGCGGGCGGCGACCGACGCGCAGCCGCTGGTCTCGCTCGGCCGCCTCGACGGCTACGATCCGCGGCTGGCGCAAGCCATCCGGCTGATGGAAGCCCATGTCGACCAACCCTTGACCATCGCCGCTGTAGCGAAGCGTGCCGGGGTGACGGCGCGAACGCTGGAAAGCATCTTTCGCAAGTCGATCGGCGAGACGCCGGGCGCCTATTATCTCAGGCTGCGGCTGGGTGCCGCGCGCCGGCTGGTGGTCGACACGCGCGTGGCCATGGCCGATATTGCCGGGCGAACAGGGTTCTCGTCCGCCGCGGCATTTTCCAGGGCGTTTTCAAGAGCTTTCGGCGAAGCGCCGGTCAGGCTGCGCAGGGGATAATGCATGTCGCCCAAAAGTGCGTAGCGGTTTTGGGGTAACGACATGCATAGACAAAGGTGGATTAGGCAGCGTCCTGGCGGCTGCTTTTGCCGTCGATATGCGAGCGCATCTGTCTCGCAAGATGGGTCTCGAAGCGGCTGGCGACCGCGCGGTCCCATTCGTTTGCACTCCGCGCACCATGCTTCGGATGCGGCAGCGCCATCAGCCGGTCGATGATCGATCCGGCTTCGCCAGATGAGAGCAAGGCGTCGATTTCGCGTTCGTGCTGCATATCGTTTCGCCTCCTTTTTGTTTCCGCCACGAACCACATATACGAGATTCGTGACGGCTGTTTGAAGGCAATAGCGAGGCGATTGAGCGGCGGCGCGAGGCAAAACCTTGTCGTCGGTTCCGCCCTCGCGCAAACCTGTTCCGGTCCGGTGGGTCTATCAAGAGACCCGCCCGGTGCGGCACCTCAGACGTACCGGTTGACGATATTCTCCAGCAGTTCCTGGCGGCCGGATCTCGGCTGCGGCTCGATCTTGTTCTTGACAACGCGTTCGGTGATCTCCTCCAGCGTCCGCTTGCCGGCAAGCATCGCCTTGGCCTCGGCGGAGTTCCAGCCGGCATAGCGCTCGGCCAGCGGGGCCGACAGCGCCTTGTCCTCGACCATGCGCGCGGCCGCCTTGAGGCCGCGCGCACAGCAATCCATGCCGCCGATATGGCCAATCAGCAGATCCTGCGGATCGAGCGATTGCCGGCGCAGCTTGGCGTCGAAATTGGTGCCGCCGGACTTGAAGCCGCCGGCCTGCAAGACCTGGTAGTAGGCCAGCGCCATCTCCGGCACATTGTTGGGGAACTGGTCGGTGTCCCAGCCCGACTGGTAGTCGTTGCGGTTCATGTCGATCGAGCCGAAAATGCCGAGCGCATTGGCCAGCGCCAATTCATGCTCGAAGGAATGGCCGGCCAGGATCGCATGGCCCTGCTCGATGTTGAGCTTGACCTCCTTCTCCAGCCCGAAGCGCTTCAGGAAGCCGTAGACCGTGGCGACATCATAGTCATACTGATGTTTTGTCGGCTCCTGCGGCTTCGGCTCGATTAGGATGGTGCCCTTGAAGCCGATGCGGTGCTTGTAGTCGACGACCAGGTTGAGGAAGCGGCCGGCCTGCTCCTGCTCGCGGGCAAGGTCGGTGTTGAGCAGGGTCTCATAGCCCTCGCGGCCGCCCCACAGCACATAGTTCTCGCCCTTCAGCCGCTTGGTGACATCGATGCAGTGTTTGACCGTCGCTGCCGCATAGGCAAACACATCTGGGTCGGGATTGGTGGCGGCCCCCGACATGAAGCGGCGGTTGGAGAACAGGTTGGCCGTGCCCCAAAGCAGCTTGACCCCGGTCTGCTTCATCTTCGACGCAAAGTAATCTGATATCTCGTCGAGGCGCGCGGCACTTTCGGAAAAATCTTTTCCTTCCGGCCGCACATCGGCATCGTGGAAGCAGAAGTAGGGGGCACCGAGCAGCGCAAACATCTCGAACGCGACATCGGCCTTGAGTTTTGCCAGTTCCATCGTGTCGGTGCCGCCGGCCTTGGCAAACCACGGCCGCTCGAAGGTCTGGCCGCCGAACGGATCACCGCCCGGCCAGGCGAATGAATGCCAGTAGGCGACGGCAAAGCGCAGATGGTCTTCCAGCCGCTTGCCGGCGACCACCTCGTCGGGATTGTAGAACCGGTAGGCCAGCGGATTGGTCGAATCCGGTCCCTCGTACTTGATCTTTTGGATGTCGCCGAAAAAGCCGCTGGTCATGATTGTCTGTCCTCTCGCATGGTTCTGTCCTGATTACCTCAGGCGTAATTGGTTTCGCGCCGGCGCTGGATGAAAAGGGTCATGTCAAAGCCACTCAACAACGGAGACAGACCATGACCGACCTCAATACGATCGCCGAAAACTACATCACCGCCTGGAACGAAAGCGACGCCGTGCGCCGGGCAGCCTTGCTCAAGGCGGCCTTCACCGAAGACATCAGCTACCGCGATCCGATCATGCAGGGCGACGGCCACGACGGCGTCGCCGCACTCATCGATGGCGTCCAGCAGCGTTTTGCCGGCTTCCGTTTCTCGCTGAAGGGCAAGCCGGACGGATTTGGCGACACGATCCGCTTCTCGTGGAACCTCGGGCCGGAAGGCACTGATTCGGTCATCGAAGGCACCGACATCGGTGTCATCGAGAATGGTCGCCTGAAAAGCGTCATCGGCTTTCTCGACAAGGTTCCGGCACAGTGAGGAAAGATCGGCAAAGTGGGGGCCAAGCACCCGCCTCTGCCCTGCCGGGCATCTCCCACTCAAGGGGGGAGATTTGCTGGCTTTTTCGCCTTCGCCAATCACCACCCCTGCAAGACTAGCATAGCCGTCGACGCTGCCGATCTCCCCCCTTGAGGGGGAGATGGCCGGCAGGCCAGAGGGGGGTGAGCGCCGGCTCACGCCGTGGCGACCTTGATAGCCGGATAAAGCAAGCGGTAGCGCTGATAGGCTTCCGCATAGGCCTCGCTTAGTGCGGCGACCGGTTCGATGGTGGCGTCGGTTGCCGGCGCCGTACACACTCTGAGCGGATCGGCGCCTGTCGCCGCGATCATGCCGAGCCGGGCCGCACCGAAGGCAGCGCCGAAATCGCCATCGGCCGGGATGTCGACGGGCAGGCCGAGCGCGGTGGCGATTGCCTTCAGCCAATAGCGCGAGCGCGAGCCGCCGCCGATCGCTGTCACCCGCGTCAGCGTCGTGCCGGCCTTGGCCAGGGCTTCGAGACTGTCGCGGAAGGCGAAAGCCACGCCCTCCAGCACGGCCTGGGTCAACACGGTGCGGCTGGTTTCATGCGCAAGCCCGGTAAACGAGCCACGAATGGCCGAATCATTGTGCGGCGTGCGCTCGCCTGAGAGATAGGGCAGGAAGGACACGCCGGTCGGCGCCTTCAGCGTATCGCCGAGTTCGGCGGTCAACTCGCCGGCGCCTTTTCCTGATATCTCCGACAGCCAGTTGAGCGAATCGCTTGCCGACAGGATGACGCCCATCTGGTGCCAGGTGTCGGGCAGCGCGTGGCAGAACGTATGCACCGCGCTTTCCGGGTTTGGCACATAAGACGCATTGGCGGCAAACAGTACGCCTGACGTGCCAAGCGAGACGAAGGCCTGGCCGGCTGCGACCGTGCCCATGCCGCAGGCCGACGCCGCATTGTCGCCCGCGCCGCCGGCGATCGGGATGCCCGGCTGCATCCCCCATTTCGAGGCCAATTCGCTGCGCAAGGCGCCGGCCTTCTCAGTGCCTTCGACCAGCGACGGCATCTGCCCTTTATCGAGCGACGTCGCGGAAAGCAGGTCGGTTGACCAGCCTCGCTTGCCGACATCGAGCCAGGACGTGCCGGCCGAGTCGGACATTTCCGAAATATGCTCGCCGGAAAGCCAGAGTCGCAGGAAATCCTTCGGCAGCAAGACCTTTGCCACTTTGGCGAAAACATCCGGCTCGTTATTTTTCACCCAGACCAGCTTTGGCGCGGTGAACCCGGGGAAGACGATGTTGCCGGTGAGTTTGCGAAAGCGCGGATCGGCGTCGAGCTTGGCCGCCTCGGCATGGCTGCGCGTGTCATTCCACAGGATGCAGGGGCGCAGCACCTGGTCACCGGCATCGAGCAAGGTGGCGCCATGCATCTGGCCGGAGAGGCCTATGCCTTTGACGGCGGCGAGCTGTCCTGAATGGGAAGCCTTCAGCTCCGCGATCGCTTCCTCGCAGGCGCGGATCCAGTCGGCGGGGTTCTGCTCGGACCAGCCGGGATGCGGCCGCGACACATCGAGCGACGCGTGGCCGGAGCCGATGACAGTCTGCCCGGCATCGATCAAAAGCGCCTTGACGCCCGACGTGCCCAGATCGAGGCCGAGATACATGCTATCCTCCCATTGCCATTAATTTTTTCGGATCTCGAAAAAATCTGACTTGGCAGTTTTTAAGACAAGATCCGCCTCCGGTCAATTCGCCGACAAACCGGCAGCGCGCCGCGAGAACAGCGCCGACAGCGGGCTGTCCGGCCGCGCCAGCGCGCGTTCCGCGGCAAGCGCACTTGCCAGCGCATGATCGCCGGACCGCAATGCCGCTTCGATCAGCGTCAGGTCGATGACGTCGCGCTGCGCGTGGCTGCCGCCGAAGCGGTGGGCGATCGCCTGGATGGGGCGTATCAGACGCACCGTCTCGGCATAATTGCCGTCGCCGAATGCCTTGATGGCGAGCGTCAGCGGATGGCCGACGTCTCGCGTGAAGGCGGCGTTGTCGTCGCTGCCGCGCATGGCCTCGCGCTGCGCTTCGAGCAAGGTGCGAGCCGGCGCTTCGAGGCCGGCGCCGACGAAGGCCATCATTGCGTGGGCGTCGTTGAAGGCATAATTGCCGGCGCCGGCTTTGGCCCAGTTGGCGGCGAGAGCCGCCCAGCGGGCGCCAACATCGAACCCGCCGAGATGCAGCCGCCACAAGATCGCCGAAGCGTCGACCATGTTGAGCGCCAGCATCGAGCGCTCGCCGTAGATCGGCCCGTCATAGAGCGCCAGCACCTCGTCGGTCTCGCCGAGATCATAGTGGAACAGCGCCAGATGCCACCAATTGTGCACTTGCAGGAAGCTTTCCTTCGTCCACGCCTCGGGGTTGGCGCGCATCCAAGCGATCCCGTCCTTTTGCCGGCTCTGCATTTCCATGACGTGGGCGACGGCGTGCTGTGCCCAGCCGTCGCGCGGCTCGATGTCGACCGCCATGCGGCCAAGCTTTTCGGCGCGCACATAGTCGCCCATTTCCTCCAGCCCGAACGCCTGCATGCCGAGTATGGCGTGGTAGCCGGGCATGCCGCTTTGCCACGACGGCAGCGCGCGGCCGATGCGGTCGCGCAGCATGCGGGCATTGCCGGTGAAGAAATCGATCTGGTGCCCGGTCTGCAGCGCCAGCGCATCGAGCGGAAACTCGATGGCGACATCCTCGAGCAGACGGGCAGCTTCATGCCAGCGTCCTGCCGCAAGACGGCCGAGCGCTGCGACATGCGCCTGCTCACGCGGTGTGGCGGCAAGCGGCAGCGACGCCTTATAGCAAGTCCTGGCCACGGCTGTCGCCTCGCGCTCGGTGGCGAGGCCGAAGAGATAGCCCTTGAACACATGCGCCATGACGAAGCCGGGATCCTCGGCGATGGCGCGATCGGCCGAGCCGACCGGATCGCCGATGAAGCATTGAAGTTCGCGGACAGCCTGGCTGTAGGACGAGAACCCGGCCTCGGTCGCACCCGAAAATGTCAGGCCGAATGCATCCCTGACTGCCATGTCATGTCCTCAATTGCCCGAGCGCATCGCCACCGTGGCGATGCCAGCGCCGACCAGCAGCGTGCCGCCGGTGCGGTTGAAGATGCGGATCGCCAGGGGATTACGCACGACGTTGCGCGCCCTTGCGGCGATCAGCGCGTAGCCGAAGGCATTGGCGAAGGCGAGCGCCAGGAAGGTCGCTTCGAAGATCAGCATCTGCGTCCAGAAATCGGCGTGCCGGTCGAGAAACTGCGGCAGGAAGGCGACGAAGAAGGTGATGCTTTTCGGGTTGAGCGCGGTGACCAGCCAGGCATGCGCCATCATCTTGGCCGAAGACACCGCATCTAGCCGCGGCTCGGCCTTGAGCGTGCCACCGGCGCGAAACAGCTTTATGCCGAGATAGATCAGATAACCGGCGCCGACCACCTTCAACAGCGTGAACACGGTGGCCGACGCCGCCAGCAGCGCGCCGATGCCCAGCATCGACAGCGTCATCGCCGTGAAATCGCCAAACGCCACGCCGACCGCCATCGGCAGCGCGGTGCGCCAGCCCTGGCCGAGTGCATAGGACACCACCAGAAGGATGGTCGGGCCGGGAATGACAAGAAGGATCGTCGAGGCGGCAGCAAAGGCGGCCCAGTTTTCGAAGGACATGTGTGTCTCCTTGACCTCAAAGAAGAGGATAAATCCTTGACCGCGCGAAGTTGTAAAGAGGCGACATCGAAAATATACGGCACACGACGGCTCGGCCAGGAAGTTAAGGTCGGGCAACAGTTCTTCACGCTTTCTCAACCATGATTGGTGAAAATGCCCTCTATTCGGCCGGACCGTGTTTCCCGCCGACAGCGTAGGGTTTGGGTAGATGCGTGAGTTGCCGCAAGGTCTGACGCCGCCGTACAATGGCGACGAAATCGAAATTTCCGAAATCCAGCTTTCCCGCCGCGCGGTGTTGTCCGGCGCCGGTGCGCTGGCGCTGCTTGGCGTCGCCGGCTGCAGCCAGACGCTCGACCTGTCGGCGCTGCAACTCGACGGCGTCACCACCGGCGCGATCAGCCCCGTTCGCCCGAGCATCAGCGTCGACAAGAACATAACCAGCCCCGGTGTGATGTATGCCTCCGTCACCGACGGCGGCTTCACGCTGCCGGAAGTGCCCTACCTCAAGGTCAAGCCGGAGTTCCGTCGCCAGATCGTCGTCGACCCGACCGGCGAGCAGCCCGGCACCATCGTCGTCCATTCGCAGGAGCGGCTGCTCTACCTGGTGCAGCCCGGCGGTGACGCGATCCGTTACGGCGTCGGCATCGGCAAGGAAGGCTTCCGCTGGTCTGGCCGCGCCAACATCCAGTACGGCAAGGAATGGCCGACCTGGACGCCGCCGGCCGAGATGATCGCGCGAAAGCCGGAACTGGTGAAATGGCAGGGCGGGCAGCCCGGCGGCCTCGACAACCCGCTCGGCGCGCGTGCGCTGTACATCTATCAGAACGGCCAGGACACCGGCTACCGCATCCACGGTTCGCCCGAATGGTGGAGCATCGGCCAGGCGATGTCGTCGGGCTGCGTTCGCCTGATCAACCAGGACATCATCGACCTCTACAGCCGCGTTTCCAGGAAGAACCCGGTCGTCGTCGTCTGAACTCCCGGTCATCTTCTGAAATCATAGCGGCCGGCGCGGCCGCTCGACTCTCCCGTTGCGTGATCTCGCAAGACAGGCGAATGTGCCGGCAATTCCACTGCTCGGGAGAAGTAGAAAATGTCCGGAACTTTTGTGATCGCGCAAGGCGGCGGCCCGACTGCCGTCATCAACCAGACGATGGTGGGCGCCGCGCTCGAGATCCGCAAGCGCCATCCCGGCGCCAAGGTTTTAGGCTCGATCCATGGCGTGCGCGGCATCCGTGACGGCAACTATGTCGATCTCTCAGCCATCGCCGAGGACCGGCTGCGGCTGATCGGGGCAACGCCGAGCGCAGCGCTTGGCTCGACGCGCGACAAGCCGGATGACGCCTATTGCGAGATCATCCTCAACGGCCTGAAGAAGGCCGGCGCCGACGCCTTCATCTATATCGGCGGCAACGACACGTCGGGCACGCAGCAGATCCTGACCGACGCCGCCGGCGGCAAGATGGCTTTCGTCCATGCGCCGAAAACCATCGACAACGATCTCGAGGAGAACGACCACACGCCCGGCTTCATTTCAGCAGCCGAGTTTGTCGCCGGCGCCTTCCTCTCGGTCGACCTCGATTTCCGTGCTCTGCCGGGTATCTATGTCGGCATCGTCATGGGGCGGCATGCCGGCTTCCTCACCGCCGCCGCTGCCGCATGGCAGCTTGACCCCGACAGCGGCCCGCATCTCGTCTATGTGCCGGAGCGGCCGTTCTCGGCTGCGGCGTTCATCGACGACGTGCGCGCCACGCTCGACCGCCACAAGCGCTGCATCGTAGCCGTGTCCGAAGGCGTCAGCACCGCCGACGGAAAGGCGCTGGTCGAAAGCCTTGTCCCGCCGGAGAAACTGGAGCGCGATGCCCATGGCAACGTCAAGCTGTCGGGCAGTGACCTGCCGGCCGCCCTCGAGCGTGCGCTGGCCGAAGGATTGCCGGGCAAGCGGGCGCGCGTCGATGCGCTCGGCTACATGCCGCGCGGCTATGTCGGCGCCATCAACGCCGTCGATGCGCAGGAAGCCTTCGATGCCGGCGTTTTTGCGGTCGCTGTCGCCGAACAGGGCGGCGGCTCGGTGGCGCTGCAATATGACGGCAAGAAAACCGTGCTGAAGAAGGTGCCGCTGAAAAACGTCGCCGGCAAGACCCGCCACATGCCCGACGATTTCATGCTGCCGGAAGTCAACCAACTCTCCGATGCAGGCATGGCCTATCTGAAGCGACTGGTTCCCGAAAAATACAAGGTTGGAAAACCGTTCGTCTGATGCCGGCTCGCTTCTGATGCCGCAAATCTCGTGATGCTTGACTGGTTCAGCAAGACCGTCATCGACCCCGATACGACGATGCTCTCCGAGCCGTTCGTGCATGATTTCGTGCGCGCCAACATCTGGCATCTGCGCGGCCGCGACGTCGACCTGCTTGTCGACACCGGCATGGGGATTTGCCCGCTGGCGCCGGAGATCGGGACGCCGGCGGGCAAGCCGCTGCTCGTCGTCGCCACCCATATCCATCTCGACCATGTCGGCTCTCTGCACGAATTCCCGTTGCGGGCAGGGCCGAGCTACAGCGCTGCGTATTTCGACAGCATGGATGACGCCGTCACCTACGCCCACATGTTCCACGATCTCGACGGCGCCGTCTCGAAGCTGCCGGCGCCCGGCTGGAAAGCAGCCGATTACAAAATTCCACCGGCGCCGCTGACGCGAACACTTGGCGAGGGCGACACGGTCGATCTCGGCGAACGGCAATTCCGCGTGCTGCATCTGCCCGGCCATTCGCCCGATTCGATCGCGCTGTTCGACGAGGCCGACGGCCTGTTCTTCGCCGGCGACGCTATCTACGACGCCATGCTGATCGACGACCTGCCGGACTCCGACCGACCGGCCTATCGCCGGACGATGCAGCGGCTGCTCGATCTGCCGATCCGCATCGGCCATGGCGGCCATGGCCCGAGCTTCGACGCCAAACGGATGCACGAAATCGCGACTGGCTATCTCAGGCGGACAGACGGGACCGGCGCATAAGAGGCTTCCTGACAGCGCGACAGGCAAGACGAACCCGACACGTCCGCCAAAATTCTGGTTGCCCACCAGAGCATCTTCGAGAAGACTGATGAAGGCTGGCAGACGGCCTGATATAAACGGATTTCCCGATGGTCACCCGCGGCTTCTCTTCAGGACGAAAGCCCCCGACGGATGCGGATGCGCGTATCCCGCCGGGGCAGTATCTCGAGCGAGGGTTTCCGGTGCTGTCGGCCGGGCCGACGCCGCGCGTGCGCACCGAGGACTGGTCGTTCACGCTCAAGCACGGACCGCGGCCGATCAAGAAGTGGAATTGGACGGAGTTCAACGCGCTGCCTTTGACCAAGATGACGCGCGACATCCATTGCGTCACCGCATGGACCAAGTTCGACACGGCGTGGCAAGGCGTGCTGGTCGACGATATTCTGGCGGATGCCGGCATTGAGACACTGAGCCCCTTCACGCTGGCGCTGTCGTTCGACGGCTACACCACCAACGTGCCGACGAAGGATCTCACAGACGGCAAGGCGATGGTGGCGCTGCTTTATGAAGGCAAGCCGATCACGCCGGACCATGGCGGCCCGGCGCGGCTGCTGGTTCCGCATCTCTATTTCTGGAAGTCTGCCAAATGGCTGAATGGGCTGCAGTTCACCGAGCGTGACGAGCCGGGCTTCTGGGAACTGCGCGGCTATCACATCTATGGCGACCCGTGGCGCGAGCAGCGCTATACGGGCGATCCATGAGCGACGGGCCGGCGCAGTCGCCCTGGCAGACGGTTACCATCAGACGCATCGAAAAGCGCACGCCGCGCGTCACCAGTTTTTTCCTCCAGCCGTCGCGGCCCTTCGCCTATCGTGCCGGGCAGCATGTCGATGTCAGGCTGACGGCGCCGGACGGCTATCAGGCGCGCCGCTCCTACTCCATCGCCTCGGCGCCGGAAGCCGGCAAGACGATCGAGCTGGCGATCGAAAGGCTCGATGATGGCGAGGTCTCGCCCTTCTTCCACGATATCGCGGCGGTCGGCGACGAGGTCGAGCTGCGCGGACCGCTCGGCGGCCACTTCGTCTGGTCCGACAGCGACGGCGGCCCGCTTCTGCTGGTCGGCGGCGGGTCCGGCGTGGTGCCGCTGATGGCGATGATCCGCCATCGCGCCGCGCGCAGATCGGCGGTGCCCGTGGCACTGGTGTTTTCCGCACGGGTCTGGGACGAGGTGATCTTTCTCGACGAGCTGATCGAGTTCCACGATCGCCGTGACGGCTTCGATCTGGTGTTGGCGCTGACTCGCGAGCCGGCCCGGCGCCCGACCGACTATTCGCGGCGGGTCGATGCCGCGATGATGGAGCAATCGATGGTGTGGCTGCCCGCGCCGCCCAGGTTCGCCTTTGTCTGCGGCTCGAATGCCTTCGTATCGGCTGCCGCCCAGGCGCTGATGGATGCCGGCGTTCCGACAAGCCTCATCCGCACCGAGCGCTACGGGGTTTAATGCATGTCGCGCAAAAGTGTGCAGCGGTTTTGCCATAACGACATGGATAAAAACAGTATCGCAAAGCGCGTCGCATAAGGCCCGGCCAAACGCGACGCGCTATACGCACCCCGTCGGTCAGGCCTCGATCTCGAGCGCCGACAGCGGCCTTGAACAGCAGGCGAGGATAAAACCGTCGTCGATCTCGTGATCGAGGATACCGCCATTGTGGCTCATCTCGACCTCACCCGAGACGTTTTTCACCTTGCAGGTTCCACACAGGCCGAACTCGCAAGCCGCCGGGATGCGTACGCCCGAAGCGCGCGCCGTCTGCAGCACGGTCTGGCCGGCAACGCAGTCGGCATCGACATCCGAAAGCGAAAAGCGGATCGGCGTTGCGGCCTCGCCAGGTGCCTCGCCCCCGCCCTCTGCCGGCCCACCCTCTGCCGGCGAACCGAACGGGGCCAGTATTTCCTCCACCACTGGGGCCGCAAAGCTCTCCTGATGATAGTTGGCCATATCGAAGCCGGCGGCCTCCAGCATCTGCCGCACCGCGCGCATGAACGGGTCGGGGCCGCAGCAGAAAATTTCGCGCTCGCGAAAATCGGGCGCCAGCAGCGGTAGCCGTATCGCGTCGATCCGGCCCATATGGCCGAACCAGCCCTCACGGCTGGACCGCTCCTCGATCATGAAGCCGAGCGTCAGGCCCGGCATGCGGCTGCCGAGCAGCTCGAGCTCCTTTCGGAAGATGATCTCCTCGGGCTTTCGCGCGCAGTTGACGAAGCCGACATCTGTCCATGGCGCGCAATCGTTCAGCCAGCGCAGCATCGACATCATAGGCGTCACGCCGGAGCCAGCCGAAATAAACAGATACTTGGCCGCGGGATGGCTGTGCAGCGAAAAGTCGCCCGCCGGCCCATAGGCTTTTACATGAACGCCGGGCTTCAGATTGTCGAACATCCAGCGCGTGCCGAGGCTGCCGGCCTGCGCTTTCACCGTCACCGCGATCGAGAACGGCCGCGACGGCGAGGACGACAGCGTATAGGTCCGCATCACCGGGCCGTCGATGGTCGGCAGTTCCAGCGTCACGAACTGCCCCGGTCTGTAGCGGAACCAGGTCTGGTTGTCGGAGCGGAAGGTGAAGGTCTTCACGTCAGGCGCCTCGTCGCTGACGCCGATGACCTCCAGCACCTGAAGCCTGTCGTTCCAGGGCGCCATCTCGTCGAGATGGCGGTAGAGGCCAAGGTCCGTCATCGCATTCATCCCCTTGACCTCGTTCAGGCGACGCTGCGCAGCGCCGGCCGCCCGGCCTCGGCAAGGCGCGGCCCGATGAAGGAGGCGTACCATTCGACGAACTGGATGACGCCGCCCTCATGCAGTTCCGAATAGGGGCCGGGCTCATAGGCCGGCGACAGGATGCCGAAGGCGTTTTCCTCGACAATGCGACGGTCCTGGTCGTTGGTCTCCGTCCAGACATGGGTGAGTTCGGCGAGGTCGTAATCGACGCCTTCGACCGCGTCCTTGTGGACAAGCCATTTGGTGGTGACGGCCGTTTCCGTGGCACTGATCGGCAGCACGCGGAAGGTGACGGCATGATCGCCGAGGATATGGTTCCAGGTCGTCGGATAGTGATAGAGCAGCAGCGAGCCGATACGGTCGGTCGAAACGCTGTCGGAAAGGTTCTTCTTCACCGCGCGTCTTCCCGTCATCGTGTAGCTGACGGCGTCGCGCAGCAGCGGCGCGCGGGTGGCGCGATACTGCCCGGCCGGATCGATGCGGAACTTGCTCGGCAAGCCTGCCGCCTCACATTTCGCCCAGTGCGCGAGCATCTCCGGATCGCTGTCGGCGCCCTGCACGCCGGTCACGGTCGGTGCTTCCGGGAATGTCTTGCACAGTTCGGGATGGTTACCGGCGCAATGGTAGCACTCGCGGTTGTTCTCCCAGACGAGCTTCCAGTTGCCCTTCTCGACGATGGTCGATTCGAAGGCGACTTTTGCCTCGCGCAGCCGGTGCGGCAGGAGGTAAGGCTCGATCATGGCGCGCATCGGCGCGAAATCGGCGGGTTCCTTGGCCAGGCAGATGAAGATGTAGCCACCAACACTTTCGCAAGCCACTGGCTTCAGGCTGAACTGGCTCTTGTCGAAGCCGTCCGCCATCTGGCGAGCAAACAAGAGCCGGCCGTCCAGCTCATAGGTCCACTGGTGATAGGGGCAGACGAGCTTGGCCGCCGTGCCTTTGTCGGCGTTGCAGACGCGGCTGCCGCGATGCCGGCAGGAATTGTGGAAGGCATTGATGTTGCCGTGCTGGTCGCGGACCAGCACGACCGGATAGTCGCCGATCTGGGCGGTGATGTAGCTGCCCGGCTTCGGCAACTCGCAATCGTGGCCGATGAATAGCCAGTCGCGATACCAGATCAGCTCCATGTCGAGCTTGAAGAAATCGGGATCGGTATAGAAGGGCTGCTCGAGCGAGTAGCCTTCCCTGCGGCCGTGCAAGAGCCTCAGCATGTCGTTGCGCGCATCCATGTCCTGTCCTCATGTAAGGACTGAACTGGTGGTGATGGAGGGAGGATGGGCCGCAAACGGCGACAGGGCCGGGCATGCATCATCCACCTCTTGACCGCCCACCGCGATCAGTCGAGTCTAGAATTCTCGGGCTGGTTTCCGGGCTCTGGAGTGTCCTTGCGGACTCATCGCGACACCTTCCCAGGCTTGTGGCCCAGTGGTCTCCCGTTGCGACTTGAACTCCACCACCGTTGCGGGGGCAGCGCCGGGTTCTGACCGGCTTCCCAATTCTCCGCTTCGTCGTCACCAAGCGGCACCTGAGATGCCGTGATCTAATCATGACGGCCGGCTGACTGTCGGCATGAAAGCGACATCGTATCCATGCGGCGCGACACGGCCAACGAAACCGGTGGGCCGGGATTTGAGGGGGATGAAATTGCATCCGGCTGCGAGCGCTGCCGGTTCTGAAAGCACGCCGGATTTAAGCATTGCAGGGCGCCGAAATGGTTAACGATTCGACAACAACTCCAGCACCGGCTTTTTAGCCGTTTCTAAAATCGAACCGAACGGTTCGTTTCTGTTGACGATGCGTGCATGACGCTGTGAACGCAGGTCCAGAAATCCGTCAAACGGTCGAATGGCGCCTTTGGCATAAGCATCTGAAAACAAAACATAAAACGATGCCGGCACAAGCCTCTGGTACAATTTCAAGGTGTAGATTCTTGGTCCACACGGAACAACTTCGTGATTGGAATCTGCCAGATGGCCTTCCCACATCGGGGCTGTCCGAACGACGCGAATTCCTCCCAAGACACGCCGCCAGTCGGACGGAAAACTAAAATACTGGAGTACTAGAAATGAAAAAGATTGCTCTTGCTGTCGTCGCCGTTCTGGCCATCACCGGCAGCGCCTTTGCTGGCAGCGACCATTATGGGTCCAACGGCGCCAACCAGCCGACCGCTGCGGTCGACAGTTCGTACACGGCTTCCATTCAGAAGCCGGCTCACGCTGAAAAGCCGATGGTGCAGGGCGCCGATCGCAACCTTTTCGGCAACAATTAACAGCTGATCCCAAACAGCAGAGCGGCATTGTCTGCATAAAAGACCGCGGCCGCCGTGCTGATGGGATACGAAATCCAGGAGTACTAGAAATGAAGAAGATCATTCTTGCCACCGCCGCCATTCTGGCCGTCTCCGGCAGCGCTTTTGCCGGCAGCGACAATTATGGATCGAACGGCGCCAACCAGTCGGCCGCTGCGGTCGACAACAGCTCGTACACGGCTTCGATCCAGAATTCGGCTTCGCCGCAGAATCCGGTTCCGGCTGACGAGAAGCCCGTCCACGGCAGCGACCGTAACCTCTTCGGCAACAACTAATGTCGATCCCAACAGCAGCGTCGGCACTTGCCCGCTGCGTTGGTGGAACGAGAAAAATCCAGGAGTACTGAAATGAAAAAGTTCGTTCTTGCCACCGCCGCCGTTCTGGCCGTTGCCGGCAGCGCTTTTGCCGGTAGCGACAACTATGGATCGAACGGCGCCGACCAGCCGGCCGTTGCGGTCGACCGCTCGTACACGGCTTCGATCCAGAATTCGGCCCCGGCGCAGAATCCGGTTCCGGCTGACGAAAAGCCTGCCCACGGCAGCGACCGCAACCTGTTCGGCCGCTAACAGCGACCTGAACGCACAAGAGCGGCGGGCCTTGCCCGCCGCTCTTGTTTTTTGCCTTCGCCAAACTGCCTGTATCCAGCAGTTAGGCTGCCGCCCTCAGGCTGCCTTTGCTTCCGCCTTGTGGAGTGTGAAGGAATGTCCGTCGGCATCGAAAATATGCAGGTCGCCGGCATCGGCATTCAACCGCAGCGCAGCACCCCGCTTGACCTCGACATTGCCGGGCAGCTTGGTCACCAGCGGCAGGTCGGCGCGGCCGATGTCGACATAGACGAGCTGAATCTCGCCGAGCTGCTCGACATAATCCACCGTTCCCTCGAAAAGATAATCCGCGCCGGTGGCGATCATCAGATCCTCCGGCCGCACGCCGAAGCTCACCGAAGCGCCCTTCACTGACGCTGGCGTGGCGATCGGCACCGTCGCCTTGCGCCCGCCGACATGACTGACGACGGTCGGGTCGCCTGATTTGTCGATCGTCGCCGGCAGGATGTTCATGGCCGGCGAGCCGATGAACTGGGCGACGAACAGATTGCCGGGTCTCTTGTAGAGCTCCATCGGCGTGCCGACCTGCTCGATATGGCCCTCCTTGAGCACGACGATGCGGTCGGCCAGCGTCATCGCCTCGACCTGGTCGTGGGTAACGTAGATCATTGTTGTAGCAGGCATCGACTCCTTGAGCTTGGCGATCTCGATGCGGGTGGCGACGCGCAGTGCCGCGTCGAGGTTCGACAGCGGCTCGTCGAACAGGAAGACTTTAGGGTTGCGCACGATGGCGCGGCCGATGGCGACGCGCTGGCGCTGGCCGCCTGACATCGCCTTGGGCAGGCGGTCGAGATATTTGGTCAGCTGCAGGATTTCCGCCGCCTGGCGCACCCGCTTGTCGATCTCGGCCTTGCTCTCCTTGCCGATCTTCATCGAGAACGCCATGTTGTCGTAGACGGTCATGTGCGGATAGAGCGCATAGGACTGGAACACCATGGCGATGCCGCGCTTCGACGGTGGCACGTCGTTGACCACCTCGCCATCGATCTTAAGCTCTCCGGAGGTGATTTCCTCCAGCCCGGCGATGGACCGCAGCAAGGTCGACTTGCCACAGCCCGAAGGGCCGACGAAGACGATGAACTCACCCGACTTTATGTCGAGGTCGATGCCGTGGAGAATATTGAGATTGCCGTATGATTTCTTCACTTGTCTTAGCGTGACATCGGCCATGATACCCTCCAGTGAATTGCGAATTCAGTCGATGCGCCCGAACCAGGCGCCGTAGCCGCCGAGGCGGATAGAGCCGGCGCCAGTCTGTCCCGAAAACCCGTGCCCCGGCAAGGGTTGCAGCGAGCGTCCGCCGAGATCGATTTCGGCCGGTCGGCTGCCGAGATTGAAGGCGCAGACGATCTGCTCGTTGCCCTCGCGGCGCGTGAAGGCGACCGTATCGCCCTGGCTTTCGATGAAGTCGATTTCGCCCTTGGCCAGCGCCGGATGCAGACGGCGGAAGGCAAGAAAGCGCCGGTAATGTTCGAGCAGCGAGCTGTTGTCGCCCTGCTGCACATCGACCGCCTGCGAAAGGTGCTTGGCGGGCACGGGCAGCCATGGCTTTGCCTTGGAGAAGCCGCCATTGCTGTCGGCGCCATTCCAGACCATCGGCGTGCGGCAGCCGTCGCGACCCTTGAATTCCGGCCAGAAGCGGATGCCGTAGGGGTCCCGCAGATCCTCGAATTGCAATTCCGCTTCGCCAAGACCAAGTTCCTCGCCCTGATAGATGCAGACCGAGCCGCGCAGCGACATCAGCAGCGCCGAGATCACCTTGAGATAAGCGGTCCGGTCAGCCTCGCCCGCCGCCCAGCGCGAGGCAGTGCGCATCACGTCATGGTTGGAGAAGGCCCAGCACGACCAGCCGTCGCTGGCGACCTTGCCGAAGGCTTCCAGCACCGAACGCACCTTTGCCGCGCTGATCTTTTCGGGGGCCAGGAAGTCGAACGAATAGCACATGTGCACGCGCTTGCTGCCAGCGGTGTAGGCCGCCACCACCTCCAGCCCGCGCTGCGAATCGCCGACTTCGCCGACCGCCGCCGCAGCCGGATATTCGTCGAGCAGCGCGCGGAAGCGTTCGAGGAAGCCGAGGTTTTCGGGGCGGCTTTTATCGTAGAGATGGTCCTGGTAGTTGTAAGGGTTGACGGAAGGGGCGGTCTGGTCGTTGCGCTGTTCGGGCGGCAGCGGCGGATTGTCCTCAAGCCCCTGGCTGTGGAAGTAGAAGTTGATGGTGTCGAGGCGGAAGCCGTCGACGCCGCGCTCCAGCCAGAAGCGAGTGACATCGAGCAGCGCATTCTGGACCGCGCGGCTGTGGAAGTTGAGATCGGGCTGCTCGGCCAGGAAATTATGCAGGTAATATTGCTGGCGGCTGGTGTCCCACTGCCAGGCCGAGCCGCCGAAGATCGACAGCCAGTTGTTGGGTGGCGTGCCGTCGGGCTTGGCGTCGGCCCAGACATACCAGTCCGCCTTAGGGTTGGTGCGGCTCGATCGGCTTTCCCTAAACCACGGATGGATGTCGGCGGTATGCGACAGCACCTCGTCGATCATTACCTTGAGCCCGAGCCTGTGCGCCTCGGCGCTCAAGGCATCGAAATCGGCCAGCGTGCCGAACATCGGATCGACGTCGCAATAGTCTGATACGTCGTAGCCGAAATCCTTCATCGGCGACTTGAAGAACGGCGAGATCCAGATGGCATCGACGCCGAGTGCTGCGATATAGGGCAGCCTGTCGATGATGCCCCTGAGGTCGCCGATGCCGTCGCCGTTCGAGTCCTGATAGCTGCGCGGATAGATCTGGTAGATCACGGCACCTCGCCACCAGTCGCGGTCGACGGCGAGGTCGGGGCTCAACGTTGCTTTCACAGCGGATTGCATGATCTCAACCTCCCTTCACCGAGCCGGCGAGCAGCCCGCGGACGAAATAGCGCTGCAGCGAGAAAAACACGATCAGCGGCACGACAATGGTGATGAAAGCCGATGTCGTCAGGATCTCCCAGTCGCCGCCGCGCGAGCCGAGCAACGCGTTGAGCTTGGCGGTCAGCACGATCTGGTCGCCCTCGGTGCCGAGGAAAACCATCGCGACCAGCAGATCGTTCCACACCCACAGGAACTGGAAGATGGCGAAGGAGGCGAGCACCGGGAACGACAGCGGCAGCACGATCTTGACGAAGATCTCGAAATCGCTGGCGCCGTCAATGCGCGCCGACTCCATGATTTCGCGCGGCAGGCCGGCAATGTAGCTTCTGAGGAGATAGATGGCGAAGGGCAGGCCGAACCCGGTATGAGCCAGCCAGATGCCGAGATAGGTTTTCGACGGCACGCCGAAGAAGCTTCCGACGCCGTTGTAGAGCTTCAGCAGCGGGATCAGCGACATCTGCAGCGGCACGACCAAGAGGCCGATGATGACCGCGATGAGCAACGCCCGGCCGGGAAAGCGCATCCAGGCCAGCGCATAGGCCGCGAATGCCGCGATCAGGATCGGGATGACCGTCGCCGGAATGGTGACGGTCAGCGAATTCATGAAGGAGCGGCCGATGCCTTCCGAAAACAGCACCGTATTGTAATTGTCGGTGGTGAATTTCGGTGGCGCCGACGAGGCGTAGTAGACGCGCTGGCCGCGCTCGCCCTCGAAGGGCTTCGTTGAGGTCATGACGAAACTGCCGTCGGCGTTGAGCTGCAAGGTCTCGCCGTCGCCGAGATCGGCCGTGGTGCCGGCGGGATATTGCGTCGGCGCCGACGACTTGACGCCGAAGGCGCTGATGTCGCGGGCCGGATCGTCGCCGAAGATGTTGCCCTCGAGGACGAACTTGCCGTCCTTCTCGACTTGCGCCGAGGCGGGTGGCAGCCGGCCCGCTTCCGTCTGGGTGGAACTGGCGAACGAGTTCCACCAGCCCGAGGCGATGATCTGATCCTTGTCGCGCAGCGACGAGACGAGAATGCCGAGCGTCGGCACGGTCCAGATCGCGACGAAGATGAAGACCGCGATATGAACGCCGAAACGGCTGGCAAAGGACTTTCCGGTCGAGACAGTCATCTCAATGTCCTCCCGTTTCTTTGTTGGCCTGACGGATGTTCCAGACCATGATCGGAATGACCGCGATCATGATGATGATGGCGATGGTGGCGCCGCGGCCGAAATCGCCGCCGCCGCGGAACATCCAGTCGAACATCAGATTGGCCAGCACCTGGCTGTTCCATTGGCCATTGGTCATGGTCAGCACGATGTCGAACACCTTCAGCACCAGGATGGTGATGGTGGTCCAGACGACGGCGATCGTGCCCCAGATCTGCGGCACCATGATCTTCCAGAAGATCTGGAACGGATTCGCGCCGTCGATGACGGCCGCTTCGAGCGTCTCTTCGGGGATACCCCGCAAGGCAGAGGACAGGATGACCATGGCAAAGCCGGTCTGGATCCAGATCAGGATGATCATCAGGAAGAAATTGTTCCAGAACGGCAGCGATATCCAGACCTGCGGCTGGCCGCCGAAATACTGGATGATGGCGTTGAGCAGGCCGATCTGCGTCTGGCCAGCACCACGATACTCGTAGATGAATTTCCAGATGACGCTGGCGCCGACGAACGAGATGGCCAGCGGCAGGAAGATCAGGCTTTTGGCGATGGTGCCCCACCAGATCTTGTCGGTGAGGACGGCGATGATCAACCCGAGGAAGGTGCAGGCGGCCGGCACCACCGCCAGCCAGATGATGTTGTTGAAGATGGCGTTGCGGAACTCGCGGTCGCCGAACGCCCATTCATAGTTGGCGAAGCCGACGAAATTGTTGCCACTTCGATCGAGGAACGACAGCCTGAGCGTCTCCACGACCGGGTAGATCAGATAGATGGTGAGGATGATCATGGCCGGGCCGACGAACAGCCACGGCCGGATCATCCCCTGTCGGCGCAGATTGTCGATGGCCGCCGCACCTGCAACGCCGCGCGACGGGAAGATGATATCCAACAGTTTGTTGGCGCCCCAGAAATAGGCGACGCAGCCGCCAACGCCGACGACGATGACGAATATGGCCGAGAAAATCTGAGCCGCCACGGGTCCCTCCCTCTGCGCATGATCCGCCAGTCGAGCATGGCTTTGGCGACATCACAGGCCGATTCAGTTATTTGGAACGCGACCGGATGCAGGCAGGGTTTTGCTCTTGCTGGTCGCGCGTCATGCCGGAATGTGCTCATAAAAATTGCTGCGGCGCGGGCCGCCGGTCGGATCCGGGCCGGCCCGGATCCATGCAGGATCGGACGTTCAGCCGGGACGCCTACTTGATCGCGTCCCAGCTCTTCTGGATGTCGGTGGCGACATCCTGGGCGGACTTGCCGCCGACGAGATCGATCATGCCGGTCCAGAAGGCGCCGGCACCGATCTTGCCCGGCATAAGGTCGGACCCGTCGAACCGGAAGGTCGAGGCTTCGGCAAGGATTTCGCCCTGCTTCTTCAGCGCGTCGCTGGCATAGGCGTCCTTGTTGACCGATTTGAACGGCGTCACGAAGCCACCCTGGGCCATCCAGATCTCATGGGCGAGCGGCATCTTCAGGAATTCGATGAACGCGCGGGCACTCTTGCTATCCTTGGTGATCATAGCCAGCGTGCCGGCGCCGAGCACCGGGGTGCCGAGGTCGGGCTTGGAAGCGTAAGGTGGGAAGTAGAAGAAGTCGGCGTCCTGGCCGATCTCAGTGCCTTCCGGGAAGAAGGTCGGGATGAACGACGCCTGATGGTGCAAATAGCATTTCGGCGGCACCGAGAAGAGGCCCTTCGGGCTGTCGCGGAAGTCGGTCGCCGCCACCGCCTTGGCGCCCCCGTCGACCATCTTGTCGTCGGTCGCGATCTTGCCGAAAATGTCGATGGCGTTGACCACCGCCGGATCGTTGAACGGAATCTCGTTCTTCACCCACTTGTCGTAGGTCTCGGGCGTCTGGGTGCGCAGCATGATGTCCTCGACCCAGTCGGTCGCCGGCCAGCCGGTGGCGCCGCCCGAACCGAGCCCGATGCACCATGGCGTGCCGCCGTCGGCGATGATCTTCTTTTCAAGCTCGGCGAGCTCTTCCTGCGTCTTCGGCACCTCGTAATCGGCTTCCTCGAAATTGTCCGGCGAGTACCAGACCAGCGATTTCACGTCGGCCTTGTAGGGGAAGGCGAAGAAGCCCGGCTTGCCGTCCTTGTCGTTGAAAGTGCCGAGATCGACCCATGACTGGCCGGCGCCGTAATTGTCCTTGATCCAGTTGGCGGTGTCATCGCCGAGCGGCGTCAGCAGGCCCTTGGACGCCAGGTCCTGGATCAGGCCCGGCTGCGGCAGCACGGCGATGTTGGGCGGGCTGCCGGCCTGCGTGTCGATGACGATCTGCTGTTCGTAATTTTCCGATGAGGAGTATTTGATCTCGGCGCCGGTGGCTTCCGAGAAATAGTCTAGAACGGTGCGGATGAGGCCCTCGTCCTCGCCGCGCCATGGCCCGAAGATCGAGAGTGTCTCCCCCTTGAGGTCGACCTTCTTGAGCTCTTCGTAGTTCGCCCAGTTGAAGCGGGGGTCTTCGCCCGGCTTGAACTTCAGTTCGGCTTGCGCCGGCGCGCCCAGGACGAGCGTGACAAACGCGGCGCCCATCAGAAGCATTTTTTTCATCGGTATTCCTCCCAGTGGTCACGAACACTCGGACGAAACCTCCATTCCGTCCGCCGACGCTGCAGGACTGTGACTCAGTCGGAAAGGAACCGCAACCTTTCGACGAGTCTTCCAAAGCGCTTTGGTCATTTCGATCACGCCACCGAATTGACTAGGAGTCAAGAGGGCGGTGAGCTAATCGATTTAATCGCGCGACATTAAAGAGCAAACAAAGTGCGCTGCAGCACGCTTTTGGGCGCTGCAATAGCAAATTTTGCTTCAAACCGGTTGGAAAGGGTGCTTATGGTCTTGCGTTCGGCAGCGCCTGCCCGCGCGGGGCGAGCGATCCATGGTTAAAGCGCTTTGAGGCTTGGAGGCCTCCGATGAACCTCAAACAGCTTTCCCACATGCTGGCGCTTTCGCAGACAACGGTAAGCCGCGCGCTGAACGGCTACCCGGAAGTCAACGAGGACACGCGCCGGCGGGTGATCGACGCCGCCAAACGCCACGGCTACCGCCCCAACCCGAGCGCGCGCCGGCTGGCCACCGGCAAGTCCGGGATGATCGGTTATGTCTTGCCGACCGGGACGACCGTCGACATCGACCCGCATTTCGTCGAATTCCTCTCAGGTCTCGGCGACTACGCCCGTTCGCACGAACTCGACCTGGTGCTGTCCCCGGCCGATGCCGACGATCAGGAGACGACCTACCGGCGCATCGTCGCCAACCGGCAGGTCGACGCCGTCTACATCTCCTCCCCGAGGCCGGCCGACCGGCGGGTGGCTCTGGTCAGCACGCTCGGCATCCCGTTCATCGTCCACGGCCGCAGCGACGGGCTCGATTTCGACTACCCCTTCACCGACATCGACAATGAGGGCGCCTTCCACGAGGCGGCACGGCTGCTCGTCCAGCTCGGCCACCGGCGACTGGCGCTGATCAACGGCGACGACCGCGAGACCTTCGCCATTCACCGCGAGCGTGGCGTGCGCCGGGCGCTGGCGGCGAGCGGTCTGGCGCTTGGCGAAGGCCATGTCTGTTCCCTCGCCATGACCGAGGAGAACGGTTACCGCGCCGCCAGGCGCTTACTTGAGCAAAGCGATGCACCGACCGCGATCGTCTGCTCCAGCCTGATCATGGCGCTCGGCGTCGTGCGCGCGGTGCGCGATCTCGGCCTGACCATTCCCGGAGACCTGTCGCTGATCGCCCATGACGACGTCTTCCCCTGGCTGAAGCCGGAGAATTTTTCGGTGTCGTTGTCGACGACGCGTTCGTCGATCCGCTTGGCCGGCGCGCGTATCGCCGAGCGGCTGGCGGCGCGGATTTCCGGATTGGAGGAGGGCGCCCGCGGCGAAGTCTGGCCGGTCGACCTGGTGGTCAGGGGATCGGTCGGCGGCGCGCCGGCCTAAAGGTCAAAACTCGATCACTCCGAGCGACCGAGTTCGACCCGTTGCGACCGTAGCCGACGGTCACAATGGAGGCCCCAGACGTTGAGATGAACGCCTGTTTTCAGAATCCGCGCTCGCTCGGGTGGAAGCCCGACCGATCTTCGGCGATCATGTCTACGAGGGCGCGCAAGGGGACGGGCATAAACCTGCTGGGGAAGTAAGGCGCGGCCCGTCGAACGATTGCCACCAGTCCGGGAGAATCGGCTGAAGCGCCCCCGTTTCCAGATCGGGATCGAGCCAGTTCCGGAACGTCGCGATGATGCCGCGCCCGGACCGTGCGAAGTCGATTGCAGAGTCTGCGGCGGTGACCGCCACGATCAGGCGGCTGGGGGTCCACGGTTAAGACCTCCTCGTCCCTCTGCATCTCCCATGGGTACCGCGCTCGGCAAGGTAAGACGGTGCGGCGGCCAGGGCCAGCTGCTGGACGCGAGGGCCGATCGGCACTGCGATCATGTCAGGGCCAGATGCTCGCCATAGCGGAACTTTGATATCTCTTCTGTCGACTGCTGGATGAGGCAAAAGAGACCGAGCCATATGCAGCGTCGCGGCCCTGGGTGGCCTCCGTTCGGTGTCGCGCATGTCGGCGCCTGGAGGAGAGAAGGGAAGACGCGCGTTCAGTCGAGAAACGGCCGTGCCTTCATTGTCGCGGGCACCGGCACGCCAAGGCGCGCAAGCACCGTCGGCGCAAGCTGCAGCTGGTCGAGCAGCGTACTGGTCTCCGGACCCTTGCCCTGTCCAAAATAATACAGGGCAAAATCCTGCATCTCGTCGTCATGGCCACCATGATGGCCGCGATCGGTCTGGCCGTGATCGGCGGTGACGATCACTTCGTAGCCGGCTTCCCGCCAGCGCGGCAGGAAGGCGGCCAGCATGCCGTCCATCGCATAAACGGCTTGGTCCATCTCATGGCAGTCGTGGCCGAAGCGGTGGCCCATCGAGTCCAGCGTGCAAGTGTGCAGAATGCCGTAATCGATGCCGTGGCGTCTGGTCAGCATCGTCAGCGTCGCGAACAGGTCGAGGTCGCTCGGCGTCATCTGGTTCCTGACATTGTAGCCGGTCATGGTGTGGAACCGGCCATGCGTGATCGGCCCGCCCGGCTCGTCGAACTCGATGTCCTCGACCAGATCGAACGGATAGGCGCGGAAGAATTCGGACCAGTAGGAATGGGTGACCGCGCCGGTCCTGCCACCGGCCTTGCTGACCTCGGAGAAGATATCCGGCTGCTCGACGCGGAACCGGTTCTCGTTGGTCAGTATACCATGCACCTGCGGCGCCACGCCGGTGTGGATCGAGGCATAGCAGCAGGCCGAGGTCGACGGCAGCACGGAACGCATCTTCCAGACGCGCGCTTCGCCCGATTGCACCCAGCCTTCGAGATTGCCCATCAGCCGGCGCCAGTTGCGATAAGGCACGCCGTCTAGGATGATCAGCAAAAGTTTTTTCTTCAGCGCCACCGGGGTATCTAATTCCCGGCGCTGGCCATGCGCCGTCCCTTGATGGCCTTTTCCAACCAGCCGATCTCCATTTCGGGGACCGAGGACAAGAGAAGATCGGTATAGGCGTCGAAGGGCGGCGCCAGCACCTGGCCCTTCGCGCCGTAGCGCACCACCTCGCCGCGATACATCACCGCGATTGAATCGGCGATCGACTTCACCGTTGCCAAGTCGTGGGTGATGAACAGATAGGCGACGTTCTCCTCCTTCTGCAGTTCGAGCAGCAGCTTCAGGATGCCGTGGGCCACCAGCGGGTCGAGCGCCGACGTGACCTCGTCGCAGATGATCAGCTTCGGCTTGGCGGCAAGCGAGCGGGCGATGCAGACGCGCTGCTTCTGGCCGCCGGAAAGCTCGGCCGGGTAGCGGTCGATGAAACCCTTGCCCATTTCGATCTTGTCGAGGAGTTCGGCGACGCGGGCGTCACGTTGCCTTCCACGCAGACCGAAATAGAATTCGAGCGGCCGGCCGATGATGGTGCCGACGGTCTGGCGCGGATTCATCGCCACGTCGGCCATCTGGTAGATCATCTGCAATTGCCGGAGATCCTCTTTCGGCCGATCGGCAAGCCGGTTGGCGAGCGGACGTCCATCGAAGGTGACGGTGCCCTCTTCGGGTGGCAGAAGGCCGGTGATGGCGCGCGCCAGTGTCGACTTGCCCGAACCGGACTCGCCGACCACGGCCAGCGTCTGGCCCGGATAGATGTCGACCGAGACGTTCTTCAGCACCTTGATATGACTGCGGCCATAAGCGGCGGTGATGTTCTTGACTGACAGGAACGGTGTCGTGCCGGGCTTCTGCTCCTGGTGCTCGATCTCATGCACCGAGACGAGCGCATTGGTGTATTCCTGGCGCGGTTCCTTGATGATCTGGCGAGTGCCGCCCCATTCGACAAGCCGGCCATGGCGCAGCACCATGATCTCGTCCGAGACCTGCGCGACGACGGCAAGGTCGTGAGTGATGTACAGCGCCGCGACATGCGTGTCGCGGATGGCGTCCTTGATTGCCGCCAGCACGTCGATCTGCGTCGTCACGTCGAGCGCCGTGGTCGGCTCGTCGAAGACGATCAGGTCGGGCTCCGAGCACAGCGCCATCGCCGTCATCACGCGCTGCAGCTGGCCGCCCGACACCTGGTGCGGAAAGCGCTCGCCGATGCTTTCGGGATTCGGCAGGCTGAGCTTCTTGAACAGCGCGATGGCGCGTTTTTCAGCCGCGGCCCGTGTCGCCGTGCCATGCAGCAGCGTCGCCTCGACCACCTGGTCCATCAGCCTGTGCGCCGGGTTGAACGCCGCCGCCGCCGATTGCGCGACATAGCAGACCTCGCGGCCGCGCAGCTTGCGAAAGCCCTCCTTGCCGCCCTTGAGGATGTCGCGGCCGTTGAGGATGACCTCGCCGCCGGTGATGCGCACGCCGCCGCGGCCATAGCCCATCGACGCCAGGCCGATCGTCGACTTGCCGGCGCCGGACTCGCCGATAAGGCCGAGCACTTTGCCCTTCTCGAGTGTCAGCGAGACGTCGTGGACCAGCACGATGTTCTTCGGCGCCTCGCCCGGCGGGAACACCGTGGCCTCGATGCGCAGATTGCGGATGTCGAGCAGCATGGACTTTGCTCGCTGGTCAGCCATCACCCGCGCCCTCCCTTCAGGCTTGTCGTGCGGTTGAGCACCCAGTCGGCGACAAGGTTGACGGAAATCGCCAGCATCGCGATCGCCGCCGCCGGGATGAGTGCCGCCGCTATGCCGAAGACGATGCCGTCCTTGTTTTCCTTGACCATGCCGCCCCAGTCGGCGCTAGGCGGCTGCACGCCGAGCCCGAGGAAGGACAGCGTCGACAGGAACAGCACGGCATAGATGAAGCGCAGGCCGAGTTCCGAAACCAGCGGCGACAATGCATTGGGCAGGATCTCGCGGAAGATGATCCACATGCTGCCTTCGCCGCGCAGCTTGGCGGCCTCGACGAAATCCATCACGTTGATGTCGACGGCGACCGCCCGCGACAGGCGGTAGACGCGGGTCGAGTCGAGAATGCCCATGACCAGGATCAGCGTCACCAGATTGGTAGGCAGCACCGAGAGCACGACGAGGCCCATGATCAGCGTCGGGATCGACATCAGGAGATCGACGAGGCGCGACATAAGCGTGTCGAACCAGCCGCCGAAAACCGCCGCCGAGAAGCCGAGGATGGCGCCGAGCGAGAAGGACAGGGCGGTGGCCAGCACCGCGATGAACAGCGTGACGCGAGCGCCGTAGATCATGCGCGAAAGGAGGTCGCGGCCAAGGTTGTCGGTGCCCAGCCAATGTGTCGCCGACATCGGTCCCCAGACATCGCCGACGATCTCGCCATTGCCATACGGCGCGATCCAGGGCGCGAAGATCGCCGCCAGCACGAACAGCGCCGTCAGCACCAGGCCGATCAGCGCCGGGATGGGGATGCGTTTTATGTCGAGCATGCCCGCTCCCCTATTTCGGATGTCTGAGACGCGGATTGGCGACGATCGCCGCTATGTCCGCAATGATGTTCAGGCTGATGTAGACGGCGGCGAAGATCAGCCCGACCGCCTGCACCACCGGCACGTCGCGCTTGGTGACGTGGTCGACGAGATATTGCCCCATGCCGGGATAGACGAAGATCACCTCGACCACGACGACGCCGACGATGAGATAGGCGAGGTTGAGCATGACGACATTGATGATCGGCGCAATCGCATTGGGGAAGGCATGCCTGCGGATGACGGCGAAGGCCGAAAGCCCCTTGAGTTCGGCGGTTTCCACATAAGCCGACTGCATGACATTGAGGATCGCGGCGCGCGTCATGCGCATCATGTGGGCGAGCACCACCAGCGTCAGTGCCGCCGCCGGCAGCATGATCGCCTGCATGCGCTCGCCGAAAGGCATTCCGTCATAGACGGTCGAGATGCCGGGAAAGATCTGGTACTTCACGGCGAAGAAATAGACGAGCACGTAGCCGATGAAGAATTCGGGAAAGGACGTCGAGGCAAGCGCCAGTCCGGAGATCAGCTTGTCGACCCAGCCATTGCGGTAGCGCACCGCAATCAGGCCGAGGATGATCGCCAGCGGCACGGCCACGACCGCCGCCCAGAAGGCGAGGAACAGAGTGTTCCACAACCGCCCCTTGATCGACGTCGCAATATCCTGCCCGCTCGACATCGCGGTGCCGAGATCGCCGGTCACGACGCCGCCGAGCCAGCGGAAATAGCGGATAAAGGCCGGATCGTTGAGGCCGAGCTGCTCGCGCAGATTGGCGAGCGACTCAGGCGTCGCCGACTGTCCGAGGATGGCTTGCGCGACGTCGCCGGGCAGGATCTGAGTGCCGGCGAAGATCAGGACCGATACGGCCAACAGCAAGAGGATGCCCAGCGCAATGCGCTGGGCCACCAGTTTCACGATGGGTGAGGACATATCCGCAAGGCCGGGCTCAGGCTTCGAGCCAGCACTTTGCCAGAGCGTACCCGTTCATCAGCTCCTGATGCGGATCGTCGACCCAGCCGGCGACCTTGGCGCCCGTCGCGTCGATGAACTGGTTGAACATCGGCAGGATCAGGCCGCCCTCGTCGCGGACGACCATCGCCATGTCGCGATACATCGCCTTGCGCTTGGCCTCGTCGAGCTCGGCGCGGGCCGCCAGCACCATCTTGTCGAAATCCGGACGCAGGAAACGCGTGTCGTTCCAGTCGGCCGTCGACAGGTAGGCGGTCGAATACATCTGGTCCTGCGTCGAGCGTCCGCCCCAGTAGGAGGCGCAGAAGGGCTGCTTGTTCCAGACTTCCGACCAGTAGCCGTCGCCCGGTTCGCGCTTGATCTCCAGCGTGATGCCGGCCTTGGCCGCGCTCTGCTGGAACAGCTGGGCGGCATCGACGGCGCCGGGGAAGGCGACGTCCGACGTCCTGAGCAGGACGGCGCCGTCATGGCCAGACTTCTTGAAATGGAACTTGGCCTTGTCGGGATCGTATTTGCGCTGCTCGATATCGTCGGAAAACAGCGGATAGGCCGCGTTGATCGGGAAATCGTTGCCGAGCGAGCCATAGCCTCTGAGGATCTTGTCGAGCATCTCCTCGCGGTCGATCGCCAGCTTCAGCGCCATACGCAGGTCGTTGTTGTCGAACGGCGCCGTGTTGCAATGCATGATGAACACATAGTGGCCGGGTCCAGCATGATTGCGGATGGTGACGCCGGGCAGACGCTTGATCAGGTCGACGATCTTCGGCTCGACGCGGTTGATCATGTTGACCTGGCCGCCCTGCAGCGCCGAGGTGCGCGCCGTGGCGTCGTTGATGACGATGATTTCGATCTGGTCGGCATGGCCCATCTTGTCGGCCTGCCAGTAATTGGCGAAACGCTCGCCGCCGTGGCGCACGCCGGGCTCGTTGGTGGTGACCTTGTAAGGTCCGGCCGAGATGCCGGCGTCGGCCTTGTCCTTGCCGCCATTGGGCTGGACGATCAAATGGTAGTCGCTGAGCAGATAGGGCAGGTCGGCATTGGCTTCCTTCAAGGTCAGCACGACTTCCTTGCCGCTGGCCTTGATGCTCTCGATGCCCTTCATATAGCCGAGCGCGCCCGACTTCGACTTCTCGTCCGAATGGCGTTCGAGTGTGGCGGCCACGTCCTCGGCGGTCACCGTCTTGCCATTGTGGAATTCGACGCCGTCGCGAATCTTCAGCGTCCAGACCTTGGCGTCGTCCGACGAGCCGATCTCCTCGGCGATGCGGTTCTCGAGAGTGCCTTCCGGGGACAGCTCGACGATCAGTTCGCCCCACATTTTGCCGAAGGCGAACGGCACCTGGGTCATGAACAGGGCCGGATCGAGGCTGTTGGTGGACTCGCCACCGACCAGGCCGGCCTTCAGCGTGCCGCCCTTGACCGGACCCGCGGCGCGTGCCGCACTTGAAAGCAGCGAGTTGGCGAAGGTCGCGGTGACGCCGAGCGCTGCCGCCCGGCCGAGAAAATCACGACGGCTCAGTTTGCCGGATGCGACGCGCCGGCTAAGAAATTCCAGTTCGTTCGACATGTTGAGTTCCTCACTCTGTTGGTTCGACCTTATGGTCGTTTTTTTATGGTTTCTTGTGAGGAGAATAATGACCGCAAGGGAACGCCGTAAGCAAGACCGAATGCGACATGCCGTGGCGTAAACCGTACGTCGCAATTGGACCAATCCGCATAAGCGCTCAAAGCAGAGCGCGCGGGATTTTCTCTTCGAAATTGCGCTCGAAAACCAGGTTCTCACCTTCGTAGGCTTCGATTCTGGCGCTAACCATGAAGTTTTGCGCGTCGCACCGCATCTCGGCTGATGTTTCGGTGCGCACCGACCATCCATTTCGCGACAGCGTCTGGGTCCAGTGCGTCTTGCCCGAGGCCGACAGCGGATTGTCAGGATGGATCGCCCATGTCTCACGGGCAATGCTGCCGTTGGCGAGACCATGCTCCAGATCGCGCACCTCGCCGAAGTCGTCGACGACGGAAAGCGTGACGATTCCGGTCTTTTCGTCGCGATCGACATGACGTTCTGAATTGGCGGCGCGGATCGTTTCGGTTGCCCAGGGCGATGCTGCTTCTGGTGAAGCGAAACCGACCTCATTGCCTTGCGCCGGCGGGCGCAGCGGCAGCTTCAGCGTTGCCGCCGACAGGTCGAGCCGGACTGGCTCCGGCGATGGCCAGATCATCGGCCAGTAGGCGTTCGAAACGGCAATACGCAGGCGGTGACCTGATGGCACGCGATAAGCGCATTGGTCGAGCACGACCAGGGCGCTGACGGTTTCGCCCGGCACCAGCGCTTCCGGGAATTCGTGCGAATTGTGGTGCGTCAGGTTGAGCACGCCGAAGGAGATTAGCTCGGATGCGCCGTCGGGATGCACGTCACAAAGCCGGATCGCGATGTTCGCTTGGGGCCGGTCCGACGAGACCCTGACCCGCACCTCAGGCGCGCCGACAATATCGATCGCCTCAGTCAGCGCCGGCTGGTCGAAACACACCGACAGCGCATCATCGGGGCGCTGATCGCCGGGCAATTCCGGGCCGAAGGTGAAGGGAAAATATTCGCCTCCGGCGAGACCGCAGCTTTGCGGCGAAGCGACGATGGCCGGCTTGCTGCCTTCTGGAATCAGCTCGACTTCCTGCGTCTTGATATCAGGCGACGGCCACGCCGATTCCGCCACCCAGCGGCCCGGCCGTTCGGGATGCCAGCGCGCGGGGCGGACGCTGTCCATGACATAGGCGCAGTAGGCGGGATCGGACTCGACGCTGGTGTCGATGCCCTTTAGCCAGCGGTCCCACCAGCGCAACGCCTCCTGCAGGAAGCCGATGCGCGGTTCAGGTGCCGCATAATGCGGGTATTTGTGAATCCACGGGCCGACGATGCCCTTGACTGGCGCCTCGATGTTGGCGGCGAGATGGGAAATGGTGTTGCGATAGCCGTCATGCCAGCCACCGATCGACAGCACGGCGGCTCGGATGGCGGAATAGTCCTCGCAGATAGAGCCGCGCTTCCAGTAAGCGTCGCGGTGCTGGTGTCTCAGCCAAAGCGGCGCCAGGAAGGGTTGGTTCTCCAGTCGGGTCAGCCACAGGTCGCGCCATCTGGTGTCGCCGGCCAGCAGCGGGTCCGGCGGCCGCGACGAATAGGACAGCATTGTCGAGGCCCAGCCGAAATTCTCGATCAGCAGGCAGCCGCCCTTGTAGTGGATGTCGTCGGCGTAGCGGTCGACGGTCGAGCACAGGCTGATGACCGCCTTCAGCGCCGGCGGCTGCTTGGCTGCAGTCTGCAGGCAATTGAAGCCGCCCCAGGAGATGCCCATCATGCCGACATTGCCGTTGCACCAGGGCTGGGCCGCCGCCCAGGCGATCACGTCGCAAGCATCCTGCAGTTCCTGCTCGGAATATTCGTCGTCCATCAGCCCTTCGGAATCGCCATTGCCGCGCATGTCGACGCGGATCGAGGCGTAGCCGTGGCCGGCGAAATAGGGATGCGTCAGCTGGTCCCGATAAATTGTGCCGTCGCGCTTGCGGTAGGGCAGGTGCTCGAGAATCGCCGGCACCGGATCGTCGGCAGCATCGGCCGGCATCCACACCCGCGCCGACAACCGGCAGCCATCCGGCATGACGATGCCCATATCCGGAAACTCGACGACCTTGCGGGGAAATTCAGTGGCGGTTTTCATGGCAGGCATAACGCCTCGCGCAGACGCGACTTTCAATCGCTATTCGCGACTGGAGCAGCAGAATATGCGACCTGTCATGGACTTTGTGGTCAGCGCAACTCGTCCAGCAGTTCGGGATGTTTTTCCAACAGCGTCATCAGTTGGATAGTTGGGCCGCTTGGCTCGATCAGACCCCGTTCGTATTTGTCGAAAGCGTTCTCGCCGACCTTGAACAGGGATCCTGCCTCGCGCTGCGACAGTTTAAGCTTTGTGCGCACGCGTCGGATGGTGGCCGGTGCCGGAACACCGTCGATCTTTTCTTTGAGGATGCGGAGCGCTGCGTCGGCGACAGTCATGTCCTCTCCGACATGCACGCCCTCATCTCCCGATGAGGGATAATAACCCGGCAGATCGACGATCATGCTCTCGCCCTTGTAAGTCACAGTGAACGGACGCACTCCACGCGTCAGTGTTTCTCCTGTTTCGGAGGAGATCATGGTATTCGTTTCATTGCTTTCTTTTGTCGCCATAGTCATTTTTCCTTGAACGACATGACCGTGAACTCGGTCACGACATCCGCCTGAAATTTCACATAAAGGATCAAGTCGCGCGCCGGCACGTGATAGACAGACACGATGATCCGCGAATGTCGTCATTGACTTTACAAACATTTTTCGCGTGATGCTGCCGATCACCTCGACTATAGCGGCGCGATCGAAGCCTAGCCCAATAGCATCCCGCAGGGCGGACGTCGTGATTGCCAGCGTATCGACAGACCCAAATGTCGTCTTGATCGCATCAAGATCGTAAGTGGGTCTGCGTTTCTCCATAGCGCAATATGCCACCATAAAGGTGGCAATTCAAGCGGCTCTACCCAATCGAGCTCCGTCAGGTTCAACTCAGCGGAATGTCGTTTTCGGCCTTGCTCGCCTGGTAGGCGCTGGACAGTTCGTCATAACGCGCGGAGATGATGCCGATCCGCGTTTCCAGCCGCTGGCGCACGGCCTCGGGCAACGACCGCACCAGTCTGCGGATCGAAAAACTCTTCCAGTAGGCATTCTCGGCATTGTAGCCGCCGGGGTCGAGAGTGAAGATCTCCTTCAGGATCTTCAGGTCGTGCGGGATGGCAAAGCTGTCGCGCGAATCCTCGTGGCTGAACAAATAGTAGAAATTATCGAAGCCGGTCCAGGTGATTGCCGACAGGCAAAGCGAGCAGGGTTCGTGCGTGGCGAGGAAGATCGCGCCCTTGGTGTCGACGCGCTCGGCCTTCGGCATTTCGTAGAACCGCTTCAGGCAGTGCACCTCGCCATGCCAGAGCGGGTTTTCCGTCTCGTTGTTGGTCTCGGCGAGCACCAGCGAGCGGTCGTTCTTGCGCAGGATCGCCGCGCCGAACAGCTTATTGCCGTAGGCGACGCCTTCGACCGTCTTCGGCACGATGTCGTGCTCGATGACGTCGAGCAGGCGGTCGATCAGCGAGACGTCGGCCATCAGGCGGGCCCGTCGGGGAGATCGATCTCGTAGACGTGCGAGAAATGGCACTCTTCGAGATTGGAGCCGTCGCCACCGCGGTCGACGACGAGAAAATCCTGGGCCTCGCCGATCGGCGTCAGCACACCGTGCCACCGATTGCGCGGGTAGTTCACCCCTTGTCCGGGTGCGGTGATGAAGGCGTGCGGCTCGCCCGGACCGTCTTGGCCATCATGGCAAACGACGACCAGGAACGGCCGTGGCGACAGCGGGATGAAAGCCTGGCTGCCGAACGGATGACGCTCGACCATGGTGAGCTTCAGCGGAAAATCGTACGGCGTGCCGCGCACCATGGAGATCAGCACGCGTGCATTCGGCCCCTGCGCTTCGACGGTGGCGAGGTCATGGTAGCGTTCGGCATTGCCGCCATTGATCGGGTAGTGGTTATCGCCGCCCATATCGATGACGTCGCCGAATTCAGCGAAGTTCTCGCGGGTCAGCGGCCGCGCCACGATGCGGGTCATGGCGCGCGACTCGCGACGCCGGCGCCGCCAAGCTTGGCATGCCGGTTGACGTCCTTGTAGAGCAGGTAGCGGAATTTTCCGGGACCGCCGGCATAGCAGGCCTGCGGACAGAAGGCGCGCAGCCACATATAGTCGCCGGCCTCGACCTCGACCCAGTCCTGGTTGAGGCGGTAGACCGCCTTGCCCTCCAGCACGTAGAGGCCATGCTCCATGACATGCGTCTCGGCGAAGGGGATGACCGCTCCCGGTTCGAGCGTGACGACGGTGACATGCATATCGTGGCGCATGTCGGCCGGGTCGACGAAGCGCGTTGTCGCCCATCTGCCTTCGGTGCCGGGCATGGGCGTGGACGCGATGTCTCGTTCGTTGGCAAAAAGGGCTTGCGGCGTATCGATGCCCTCGACGGCCTCGTAGGCTTTTCGGATCCAGTGGAAACGGACAGCTTCATCGCTCTCGTTGCGAACGGTCCATCCGCTGGCCGGCGGCAGGAAAGCAAAGCCACCCGGCTGCAGGACATGTTTCTCGCCAGCCAGCAAAACGCTCAGCTCGCCTTCGACCACGAACAAGGCGCCCTCGGCGCCGCCATCGGGTTCCGGCCGATCGCTGCCGCCGCCGGGCGCGACCTCGACGATATATTGCGAAAACGTCTCGGCAAAACCCGACAGCGGGCGCGACAGCACCCAGACGCGGGTCTTTTCCCAGAACGGCAGGGCGCTGGTGACGATGTCCTGCATCACCCCCCTTGGAATGACGGCATAGGCCTCGGTGAAGACAGCCCTGCCGGTCAGCAGCTCACTCTGGCCGGGGTGGCCGCCCTGCGGCGCGTAATAGGTTCGGTCGGCCATTTTCATCGTATCCATCAGTTAAAAGCCTATTGCGGGAGCCAAAACCTATTGCGGGAGCATGTCCTTGAGGCGAAACAGCGCGATGCGCTCGACCTGTTTGCAGGCGGTTTCGAATTCAACCTCGTGGCTGTTGCCGATGCGCGCCTCGAACTCAGCCAGGATTTCCGCCCTGGTCTTGTCTTTCACCGCGATAATGAAGGGAAAGCCAAAGGAAGTGACGTAGGCGGCATTGAGTTTCGAGAACAGTTCGCGCTCCTTATCGGTCAGCGCATCGAGGCCGGCGGAAGCCTGTTCCCTCGTCGATTCCGCCGTCAGCCGCTTGGCCTGCGCCAGTTTTCCGGCGAGGTCGGGATGGGCGTTGAGCACGGAGAGCCGCTCGGCCTCGCTGGCGGCGCGAAAGACACGGCACAGCGCGTTATGAAGGCCGCCGGCGCTGTCATGCGCCGGGCCGAGTTCCAGTTCGTAGGCGCGCTCGGCGATCCACGGCGAATGCTCGAACACGCCGCCGAATGCCTGGACGAAAGCCTCGAATTCCATTTTCGACGGCCGCAGCGCCGGTAGCCGGAACGGGTGGGTTTCATGCCAGTGCCTGGCAATGTCGATGCGCCGCGCCAGCCAGACCTTGTCGTGCGATTTGACGTAGTCGACGAAGCGCTTGAGCGCTGCGGTCCGGCCCGGCCGGCCGACGAGGCGGCAGTGCAGGCCGATATTCATCATGCGCGGCCGCCCTTGCTTCCCCTCTGCATAGAGCGTGTCGAAACTGTCCCTGAGATAGGCGAAGAACTGGTCGCCCGAGTTGAAGCCCTGCGGCGTGGCGAAACGCATGTCGTTGGCGTCGAGCGTGTAGGGGATGATGAGCTGCGGCTTTGTCGACCCGTCCGGCCCGTTATGCTCGAACCAGTAGGGCAGTTCGTCGTCATAGGTGTCCGACACATAGTCGAAGCCGCCTTCCTCCGCCGCCAGCCGCACGGTGTTGATCGACGTGCGGCCGGTGTACCAGCCGGTCGGCCGTGCCCCAGTCACCTGGTAGTGCAGCTGGATCGCCGCCTCCATGTCGCGGCGCTCGTCCTCCGGCGCATGGTCGCGGTAGTCGATCCATCTCAGCCCATGCGAGGCGATCTCCCAGCCGGCCTCCTGCATCGCCGCGACCTGGTCGGGCGAACGCGCCAGCGCTGTGGCGACGCCGTAGCAGGTGACCGGCACCTCAGCCTCGCTGAACAGACGCAGCAATCGCCAGAAGCCGGCGCGCGCGCCATATTCGTAGATCGATTCCATGTTCCAGTGGCGCTGACCAGGCCAGGGCGCGGCGCCGACGATCTCGGACAGGAAGGCTTCCGAAGCCTTGTCCCCGTGCAGGACGCAGTTCTCGCCGCCCTCCTCGTAATTGACGACGAACTGCACCGCCACATGCGCCCCGCCAGGCCATTTCGGATCCGGCGGATTGGCGCCGTAGCCGCGCATGTCTCGTTCGTACCGCATCGTCGCTCCTGCCGGATAGTGTGATCAGGATAGTCCAAAGCGCCGCTTGCGCATTCCCCCGAAAATTTTTGAAAGTGTTTTTGCAGCACTTCACTCGACCGGGACTTATGCATCGCCTTTAATTGGCGCACAATTCGTCAACATATTCGACCGTACCGGGAATGGGAGCAGCCAGTGGCGGAAACGTCGAAAGCCGAAGGCGGACGTCTGACGACCCATGTCCTTGACACCGCGACCGGCAGGCCGGCGGCAGGCTTGTCGATCGAGCTCTACCGCATCAACGACGACATGCGGACGCATCTGAAGACGGCGGTCACCAATGCCGAGGGCCGCTGTGACGCGCCGCTGCTTGCCGACGCGGAATTCCGCACCGGCGAATATGAGCTGGTCTTCGCGGCCGGCGACTATCTGCGCCGGCAAGGATTGAGGCTGCCGGAACCGGCCTTCCTCGACAGCGTGCCGATCCGCTTCGGCATGGCCGAGCCGGTGCACTATCATGTGCCGCTGCTCATATCGCCCTACGGCTATTCGACCTATCGGGGGAGCTGAGACATGACGAGCCTCAAAACACGCAGCGAGATACGCTTCATCCTCAATGGCGAGGATGTTGCGCTGACCACGGTGGCACCCGACGAGACCTTGCTCGACTGGTTGCGGCTCAAGCGCTCGCTGCGCGGCACCAAGGAAGGCTGCGCCGAGGGCGACTGCGGCGCCTGCACCGTGCTGGTCGGAAGGCTGTCAGGCGGCCGGCTGGCCTATGAAAGCGTCAATGCCTGCATCCGCTTCCTCGGCTCGTTCGATGGCACGCATGTCGTGACAGTCGAGCATCTGCGCGGCGACGGCGATAGGCTGCATCCGGTGCAGCAGGCGATGGTCGATTTCCACGGCTCGCAATGCGGCTTCTGCACGCCGGGTTTCGTCATGTCGCTTTACGCCTTGTGGATGAGGGCGCCGGAGCCGTCGGATGCGGCCGTCGAAAAGGCACTGCAGGGCAATCTCTGCCGCTGCACCGGGTACGAAGCGATCATGCGGGCGGCGCGTGCCATCTCCAGCTACGGCAAGGCGGCTAAGGACCCGCTAGCGGCAGAGCGCGAGGCCATCACGGCCAAGCTTGCGGCCATGAAGGATGGTTCGCGTATCGAGATCGGCGCCGGTAAGCAGCGGCTGGTCGTGCCGGCCAATGTCGACGATCTCGCCGCCGTGCTCGACAAGGAGCCGGGCGCCACCATCGTCGCCGGTTCCACCGATGTCGGCCTATGGGTGACTAAGCACATGCGCGATATTGCGCCGGCGATTTTCATCGGCAATCTCGACGGGCTCTGCGCGATCTCCGAAGACAAGAGCATCATTTCGATCGGCGCTGGTGTCACCTACACCGAGGCGTTCTCGACGCTGGCGAAACGCATCCCGTCGGTCGGGCCGCTGTTCGATCGTATTGGCGGCGATCAGGTGCGCAACATGGGCACAATCGGCGGCAACATCGCCAATGGCTCGCCGATCGGCGACACGCCGCCGCCGCTGATCGCACTCGGTGCGCGGCTGACACTGCGCCGGGGCAACAAGCGGCGGACGATCCCGCTTGAAGACTTCTTCATCGCCTATGGCAAGCAGGATCGGCAGCCGGGCGAGTTCGTTGAGGCCGTGCATGTCCCGGTGCCGGCCAAGGACACGAAGTTCGCCGTCTACAAGATTACCAAGCGTCGCGACGAGGACATCACCGCCGCACTTGGCGCATTCCTGCTGACCCTGGCCAGCGACGGCATGGTGACGGATATCCGCATCGCCTATGGCGGCATGGCGGCAACGCCGAAGCGGGCTTTTGGCGTGGAAAAAGCGCTGCTCGGCAATCCCTGGACGGAGGCGACGGTCGAGGTGGCGATGGCCGAGTACGCCAAAGATTTCACCCCGCTGACCGACATGCGGGCGAGCGCCGAATACCGGGCGTTGGCGGCGCGGAACCTGCTGCTGCGCTTCTTCGCCGAGACCAGCGGCACCAAGGCACCGATTCAGGTGTCGCGCCACGAGGCGGCTTGATGACCACGCACGCTCCCAACCTCAAGGCGCAAAAAATCTCCGGCGGCGTTGCTACCGACCAGCGCCATGATTCCGCCCACAAGCATGTCCGCGGCACGGCCATCTATATCGACGACATGCCGGAACCGGCAGGCACGCTGCATGGCTGCCTCGGGCTTTCGACGGCCACGCACGCCACCATCATCAGCATGGACCTGTCGGCGGTGCGCGCTGCGCCCGGTGTCGTCGACGTGCTGACGGCCAGTGACGTGCCGGGCGAAAACGACATTTCGCCGACCGGCCGTCACGACGAGCCGGTGCTGGCCGACGGCAAGGTGCAGTTCTTCGGCCAGCCGATCTTCTGCGTCATCGCCGAAACCCGCGAGCAGGCGCGCCGCGCCACAACGCTGGCCAAGGTCGAATACAAGGAATTGCCCTTCGTCACCGACATCGACGTGCTTGATCCCCGCAAGGACAAGCTGGTCACGCCGCCGCTGGCCCTGAGGCGCGGCGATGCAGCGGCTGCGATCAAAGCGGCCCCGCGCCGGCTGAAGGGAAAAATGCGCATCGGCGGCCAGGACCATTTTTACCTCGAAGGCCAGATCGCCATGGCTATTCCCGGCGAAGATCAGGACGTCACGATTTATTCGTCGACCCAGCATCCGAGCGAAATCCAGCACATGGTCAGCCATGCGCTCGGCGTGCCGAGCCATGCCGTCACGGTCGAGATCCGCCGCATGGGCGGCGGCTTTGGCGGCAAGGAAACGCAAGGCAACCAGTTTGCCGCACTTGCGGCGATAGCTGCCAAAAAGCACCACCGCGCGGTGAAAATCCGGCCCGACCGTGACGATGACATGATCGCCACCGGCAAGCGCCACGACTTCCTCGTTGATTACGAGGTCGGCTTCGACGACGACGGCAATATCCTCGGCGTCGATTTCATGTTCGCGGCGCGCTGCGGCTTCTCGGCGGACCTTTCAGGCCCGGTCACCGATCGCGCGCTTTTCCATTGCGACAACACCTATTTCTGGCCGGCGGTGCACGCGCAATCGGCACCGCTCTACACCAACACCGTGTCGAACACCGCCTTCCGCGGCTTCGGCGGGCCGCAAGGCATGGTCGGGGCCGAGCGTGTCATCGACGAGGTCGCCTTTGCCGTTGGCAAGGACCCGCTCGAGATACGCAAGAAGAACTTTTATGGTACCAGCGACCGCAACATCACGCCTTATCACCAGACGGTCGAAGACAACATCATCCACCGCATCGTTGCCGAGCTGGAGGCGAGTTGCGACTATGCAAGGCGTCGCCGCACCATTGAAGCTTTCAACGCCAACAGCCGCTTCATCAAGCGCGGACTCGCGCTGACGCCGGTCAAGTTCGGCATCTCGTTCACCGCCACCCACTACAACCAGGCCGGCGCGCTGGTGCATGTCTACACCGACGGATCGGTGCATCTGAGCCATGGCGGCACCGAAATGGGGCAGGGCCTCTACGTCAAGGTGGCGCAGGTTGTGGCGGAAGAATTCCAGATCGACCTCGACCAGGTCAAGATCACCGCGACGACGACCGGCAAGGTGCCGAACACCTCGGCGACCGCCGCGTCTTCCGGCTCCGATCTCAATGGCATGGCGGCCCAGAATGCAGCCCGGCAGATCAAGGATCGGCTGACCAATTTCGCCGCCGAAAAATACCAGGTGCCGCGCGACCAGGTGCTGTTCCTGCCCAACCGGGTGCGCATCGGCAACCAGGAAATCGCCTTCGCCGATCTCGTCAGGCAGGCTTATATGGCGCGCATCCAGCTTTCGGCGGCAGGTTTCTACAAGACGCCGAAAATCCACTGGGACCGCGATAAGGGCGAGGGTCGCCCCTTCTATTATTTCGCCTATGGCGCCTCGTGCTCGGAAGTCTCCGTCGACACGCTGACCGGCGAATACATGGTCGAGCGCACCGACATCCTGCACGAGACCGGACGCTCGCTGAACCGCGCCATCGATCTCGGCCAGGTCGAGGGCGGCTTTATCCAGGGCATGGGATGGCTGACGACGGAGGAATTGTGGTGGGACGACAAGGGCCGGCTGCGCACCCATGCGCCGTCGACCTACAAAATCCCATTGGCCTCGGACCGGCCGAAGATATTCAACGTGACTTTGGCCGACTGGCCGGAAGCGAGCGAGCCGACGGTGCACCGCTCCAAGGCGGTCGGCGAGCCGCCGCTTCCCCTCGGCATGTCGGTGCTGCATGCGCTGTCGGATGCGGTGGCGAGCATTGCCGACCACAGGATTTGTCCGCGCCTCGACCCACCGGCGACGCCGGAGCGGGTGCTGATGGCGATCGAACGGCTGAAAAAGGAGACCAAGGCCGGCGCCTGAGCCCCGCCCCAGAACGGGCCACAGATTCGGACAAGGCGTGCAATCCGGGCCGAAAACCCTAGGTTTCCCGATAGGGAATGCGAAACATGACCTCGAAAGTGCAAAGCTTGAAAGCCTTTCTTGCCGGCGCCGGCCGGGTCGCCCTGGTCGAGGTGGCCGGGACAAAAGGCTCAACGCCACGCGAGAAGGGCGCCTTCATGCTCGTCTCGGGCGCAGCAATTTTTGGCACGATCGGCGGCGGCCAGCTCGAATACATGGCGATCGACAAGGCCCGGCAGATGCTTTTCTCCCCCCTTGAGGGGGAGATGGCCGCGAAGCGGCCAGAGGGGGTCGTCTCAGAAGGCACCGCCAGGGCACCGAGCCCAGTCGATCCGACCCCACCCGACGGCTTCGCCGCCGCCCTCCCCTCGAGGGGGAGGGATGTCAGCGCTACGCTCGACGTTCCACTCGGGCCGGAAATCGGCCAATGCTGCGGCGGCAGGGTCGAGGTATCGATACGGCTGCTCGACCCGGGCCTTGAGGCCGAGCTCATCCGCAACGCCGAAACCGAGGAGGCGCATCTGCCTTACGTCTACATCTTCGGTGGCGGCCACGTCGGCCAGGCGCTGGCATCGGCGGTGGCCTTGCTGCCGGTCCGTGTCGTCGTTGTCGAGACGCGGGCCGAGGCGCTGGAGGGCATGCCGGGCGCGGTCGAAACCAGCCTGACGCCAATGCCTGAAGCAAGGGTGCGCGAGGCTCCGTCTGGGAGCGCCTTTGTAGTCCTCACCCACGACCACACGCTGGATTTCTTGATAGTTGCCGAGGCACTGAAACGCCGGGATGCCGCCTATGTCGGGATGATCGGCTCCAAGACCAAAAAGGCGACATTCAGGAACTGGTTCCTGAAGTCGGCGGACGGCAGCGAGCCGGAATTTGCCCGCCTCGTCTCACCGATCGGCGGCGAAACGGTCAAGGACAAGCGACCGCAAGTGATTGCGGCCTTGGCGGCGGCCGAGATCATGACGGCGCTGGTCGCCTATGCTGGCGCGCGAGCCGCTCCACACCCCGTCTCCCGTGGCAAGGCAATGGCCGCTGACGGCTAATCCACCGAGTTGCATTTTTCGTGCAGGCGCGCTTCCATTGCGTGCTGCTCACATAGGTCGTTTCAAGCCCAGATTTTCGCGCAGCGTGTGGCCCTCGTACTCCGTACGGAACAGGCCGCGCCGCTGCAGCTCCGGCACGACAAGCGCGGCAAAGGCGTCGAGTTCGCCGGGAAAATAAGATGGCATGACGTTGAAACCGTCAGCCGCGCCGCCCTCGAATCGTGCTTCGAGCTCGTCGGCGATCTGAGCCGGCGTGCCGACGACGCGCCAATGGCCGCGCGCGCCGGCGAAATGGCGCGCAAGTTGCCGGATCGAGAGGTTGTCCCGGCGGGACTGCTCGATCACCAGCGCCTGCCGGCTCTGCATGCCTTCGCTGGGCGGCAGCTCCGGCAACGGCCCATCGATGGGATAGCGCCACAGATCGGAGATACTGAGATAGCTGGACAGCAGCGCCACGCCGACATCGTCGGGAATCAGCTCCTGCAGCTCCTCATGTTTTGCCCTGGCCTCCGCTTCGGTTGCCGCCACGATCGGCGCGACGCCCGGCATGATCTTGACGTCGTCCGGTTCGCGCCCATAGGTCGCCAGACGCCTCTTGAGATCGGTGTAGAAGGCCTTCGCCTCTTCGAATGTCTGCGCCGCCGTGAACACGACGTCGGCGGTCCGGGCGGCGAGGTCCCGGCCCTCGTCCGATGCTCCGGCCTGGACCATGACCGGTGCGCCTTGGGGCGAGCGCGGCAGATCGAGCGGGTCGCGCACGGAAAAGCTTCTGCCGTCGTGGCCAGGTCCGGAAACTCCGTCGAGCTTGCCTTGCCAGAGTGCGGTAACCACGGCAGCGAATTCACGCGCGCGCTCATAGCGGTCGGCATGCGGGCGCAGGCCGGTCGAGCCAAAATTGGCGGCTTCGATATGGCTGGCGGAGGTAACCAGGTTCCAGCCGGCGCGCCCGCCGCTCAGATGGTCGAGCGACAAGAAGGTCCGCGCCAGCGCGTAAGGCTCGTTGTAGCTCGTCGATGCCGTGGATACGAGGCCGATGCGGCTGGTCTGGACCGCGAGAGCCGAAAGCAGGCTGATGGGCTCGAAGCCGATCGAGCGTGACGTCTGGCTGGCGATATTGACATTCGCATCGCGAACGCCGGCGGCGTCCTCGCAGAAGATCATGTCGAATTTCGCCGCCTCCGCCGTTCGCGCCAGCTGGATGTAGTGCTCGATGTCGACGCCCGCCGTCACATGCGCTTTTGGGTGGCGCCAGGCGGCAATGTGGTGGCCTGTTGCCCACAGGAACGCCCCGAGCTTCATCTGACGACCGGTCATTGTCCCTTCTCCCCGACCAGTCCGAGATGGGAGCGCAGCGTCGCGCCGGGATAATCCGACCGGAGAAGGCCGCGGCGACGAAGCTCCGGCAGCACGAGGTCGACGAAATCGTCGAGCACAGCCGGTGGCATGAGTATGTTGAAACCATCGCAGCTTTTCGATCGGAAGGGCTCTTCAAGCTTGTCTGCGATCAGGTCCGGCCTGGCGGCCATTTCAGCACCCGGCGCGACGTTCATCAGCACCTTTATCGCGCCCGGACCGCGCCCGAACGCAAGCGCGCTGCGCTTCAGATCGTCGGCCTTCGCACCCGCGACCGATGGCTCGTCCAGCAGGATTACATCGGCGAAGCGGGCGGCGATCTCCATGTCGGGCTCCGACACGCCTGACATGACGAGCACCGGGCTATCCTGCGGTGAGCGCGCCACGTTCAGCGGCCCACGCACCGAAAAATATTCTCCCTTGTGGTCGAGCAGGTGCATCTTTTTAGGGTCGAAGAAGCGGCCGCCGCTTTTGTCGAACAGCAGTGCGTCCGCATCCCAGCCTCGCCACAAGCCTTGAACGATGCCGATGAATTCTTCCGCGCGTCGGAGGAAATCGTCGCGGGAAAACCCTTCCGGACGGCTGAAATTGGCCGCCTCGCGCAGATCCGGCATCATCGTCGCGTTCCAGCCGGCACGGCCATGGCTGATGATGTCGAGCGAGGCGAAACGGCGCGCCAGATTGTAGGGCTGGTGAGCAACCGTTGACGCCGCGGCGACGAGGCCGATCCTGCTGGTCACCGTCGCCAGCGCCGCCAGGAGGGTCGTCGCTTCGAAGGGAACGTGCCGGTTCGGTGCGTCGCCGCCTGCAACCGGCGCGGAATCGGCAAGCAGCACCATGTCCAGCCCAGCTGCTTCGGCCTTTTGCACGAACCGGGCCAGAAGGCTGAAATCCGGACCGATGTCGGAGAGAAGGGAAAGGGCGCTTTCCGGAAACAGTGAAACGGCGAGATGCATTTTGGCGCCGCTGGCCATCGGTCTTCCCTATTGAGTGAATTCCGCAGGGACTATCTCCGCCGGCTTGACGGGACGCAACCGGCCAGCCGGCGATCATTTGCCTGCCAGAATATCCTTGATCAGCCTTTGGCAGCGCTCGGCCATGAAATCGAGCAGCAGCCGCACCTTCGGGTCCTGCAGCTTCTTGTGCGGGTAGACGGCGGCGAACTGCACCGGTGTCGGCGGCGTGTCGGGCAGGATCACCTTCAGCCGCCGGTCGCGGATGAACGGCTCGACCTCGAAGCGCGGCTTGTTGATGATGCCGCGGCCGGATAACGCCCAGCCGGTCAGCACGTCGCCATCGTCCGTGTCATAGGGTCCGTGCACTTCGAATTTTCGCGGGCCGTCGGCCGTGTGCAGCGTCCAGACGTATTCGCGCGCGCCGGAATAGCGAAGCATCAGGCAGTCGTGCCTCTTGCCGATCAATTCCTGCGGCTCGGTCGGCTCACCGCGCGCCTCAAGATATTTCGGCGCCGCCACCAGCACCCGCTCGCATTCCATGATGCCACGCATCCTGAGGCTGGAATCCTCGATGATGCCCAGCCGGAAGGCGACATCGATGCCTTCCTTCATGATGTCGACATTGTGGTCTGAAAGCCTCAGCCGTACCTCGATGTCAGGGTATTTGTCGTGGAAATCGGGGATGCCCGACGCCACCAGCCGCCGGCCTAGGCCGAGCGGCGCTGTCACCTTGATGGTGCCGCGCGGCTGGCCGGACAAAGCGCTGACCGCGGCTTCCGCCTCGGTGATGGCTTCCAGCACCTGCTTGGCGCCGGAATAGAACACCGAGCCGTGCTCGGTCGGCATCAATTGCCGCGTCGTGCGGTTGAACAGCCTGACACCGAGGTGTTTTTCGAGTTCCTTGATGCGGTTGGAGGCGACCGCCGGAGAAATGCGCATGTCGCGCCCCGCCGCCGACAAATTGCCGAGTTCGACGACGCGGACGAAGACGGCGATGTTGTCGAGGTAGGCCATGCGGCTTTCGTGGCTCTCATGCGGCTGTGTAGGGATAACCCTAGTATTTTCCATTTTTTTTTGAAAGTCATCGTGCAGCTCGGCCCTTTCCGTTTGCGCTCCAGTCCGTAAAGTCACCCAATCGGCAGGGACGACTTTTCAATGTTGGATTTCGCGATTTTCTGGGACTGGCTGAGTTTCGCCGTGCGCTGGCTGCATGTCGTCACCAGCATTGCCTGGATCGGCTCGTCCTTCTATTTCGTCGCGCTCGATCTCGGCCTGCGCCAGCGTCCGGGCATGCCTGTCGGCGCCTTCGGCGAGGAATGGCAGGTGCATGGCGGCGGCTTCTATCACATCCAGAAATATCTGGTGGCGCCGGCCGAAATGCCCGAGCATCTGACCTGGTTCAAATGGGAATCCTACGCCACCTGGCTGTCGGGTTTCGCCATGCTGTGCGTCGTCTACTATGCCGGCGCCGATCTGTTCCTGATTGATCCCAACGTGCTGCCGATGTCGGTGCCGGTAGGCATCCTGCTGTCGCTGGCGACGATCGGCGTCGGCTGGGTGGTCTACGATCTGCTCTGCCGTTCGCCGCTGGGCAAGAGCGACACCGGCCTGATGCTGGTGCTCTACGGCGTGCTGGTGTTCATCGCCTGGGGGCTCACCCATATGTTCGCCGGCCGCGCCGCCTTCCTGCATCTGGGCGCCATCACCGCGACGATCATGTCGGCCAATGTCTTCATGGTCATCATCCCGAACCAGAAGATCGTCGTTGCCGACCTGATCGCCGGCCGCAAGCCCGACCCGAAATACGGCAAGATCGCCAAGCAGCGCTCGCTGCACAACAATTACCTGACGCTGCCCGTGCTGTTCCTAATGCTGTCGAACCACTATCCGCTGGCGTTTGCAACCGAGTTCAACTGGGTGATCGCCTCGCTGGTGTTCATCATCGGCGTACTTATCCGGCACTATTTCAACACCGTCCATGCGCGCAAGGGCAGCCCGACCTGGACCTGGCTGGCGGCCGCCGTCCTGTTCGTCATCATCATCTGGCTGTCAACGGTGCCGAAGGTGCTAACCGGCGAAGTCAAGGCGTCCACGGCGGCACAGGTCTATGTCGCCTCCGCGCATTTTCCCGCAGTGCGCGACACCGTGCTTGGCCGTTGCTCGATGTGCCATGCGCAGGAGCCTTCCTATGAGGGCATCTATCACGCGCCGAAAGGTGTGATGCTCGACACGGACGCCGGTATCGCCGAGCAAGCCCGCGAGATCTACCTGCAGGCCGGCCGCAGCCATGCGATGCCGCCCGCCAATGTCACAGGCATCACCGACAAGGAACGGGCACTGCTGGTGGCCTGGTTCGAGGAGGCAGGGAAATAAGCATGATCAGCACACTCCTGCGCGGCCGCACACTGTCCTTTCTGCGCTGGCCTGAGACCGTCGACGACCATTCCGCCTGGCGCTACGAGGAGGACGGCGGCTTGCTGATCCGCAACGGCAGGATCGTAGCCGCCGGCGCCTATGCCGAGGTCGAGAAAAAGGCTGATGAAGGCACAAAAAAGATCGACCACCGCCCGCATCTGCTGCTGCCGGGTTTCATCGACGCGCATGCGCATTTTCCGCAGATGCAGGTCATCGCTTCCTATGGCGCCGAACTGCTCGACTGGCTGAACACGTACACTTTTCCCGAGGAAACCAAATTCCAAAACGCGCAGCATGGTCGCCGCATCGCCAGGCTGTTCCTCGACGAGATGGTGCGTCATGGCACGACGACGGTCGCCGCCTATTGCTCGGTCCACAAGGAGTCTGCCGAAGCGTTCTTTGCCGAGTCGCATGACCGCAACATGCTCAACATCGCCGGCAAGGTGATGATGGACCGCAACGCGCCGGAAGGGGTGCTCGACACAGCGCAGTCGGCCTATGACGATAGCAAGGCGCTGATCGCCGATTGGCACGGCAAGGGACGCCAGCATTATGCGATCACGCCGCGCTTCGCCATCACCTCGTCACCCGAGCAGCTGGAAATGGCGGGCGCGCTCTGCCGCGAATATCCTGATCTGCATATGCAGACGCATCTGTCGGAAAATCACGCCGAGATCGCCTTTACGCTGCAACTCTACCCGCAGGCACACGACTATACCGACGTCTACGAACGCTATGGACTGCTCGGGCGCAAAAGCCTTTTCGGCCACTGCATCCATCTGTCGGAACGCGAGGCGGATGCGCTTTCGGACTCAGGCTCGGTGGTGGTGTTCTGCCCGACCTCGAACCTGTTCCTCGGTTCGGGCCTGTTCGATTATCAGCGTTACCGCACGCGTGACAAAGCTCTCCGCATCGCGGCCGCCACCGATGTCGGCGGCGGAACTAACTATTCGATGCTGCGCACCATGGACGAGGGCTACAAGGCGATCGCCCTGAACGGCGAAAAGCTCAACCCGTTCCAGTCGTTCTGGCAGCTCACCCGCGGCAATGCCGAGGCGCTGTCGGTCGTGGAAAAAATCGGCACGCTCGACCAAGGCAGCGATGCCGACATCGTCGTGCTCGACGCACGCGCCACGCCGGCGATGCGGCTGCGGGTTGAGACAGCGGGCACGCTGGCGGAGGAATTATTTCTGCTACAGACGCTGGGCGACGACCGCGCCGTGCGCGAAGTCTATGTTGCTGGGCGGGCGGCGAAGAGCGATATGGCGGTTTAGCTATCTGCACGTCCGGCTTGACCGGGCGGCAGCCATCGGTCAAAGCCTGCAGCGAAATTGACAGGGGAACGACATGGCTGTTGCGGACGACATCGCTCTGATCCAGAAACAGGAAGCCGAGCTTGTCTTCCCGGCCTTTGATGAGGCTGTCGCCTTCAAGATCGGCTCGGCGCTCCGCGACCGGGCACTAGCCGAGAATCTGCCGATCATCGTCGATATCAGAACCTTCGACCGGCCGCTATTCTACGCAGCAATGCCGGGCTCGAACGCTTCCAATCCGGATTGGGCGCGGCGCAAGATCAACGTGGTGCGGCGGTTTTTGAAAAGCACCTACCGCATGGTGCTGGAGCAGCAGCGCCCCGACCGCAGCTTCAAGCCGGGCGAGGGGCTCGACATATCAGACTATGTCCTGGCCGGCGGCGGTTTTCCGGTCACGGTCAGAGGCGCCGGTGTGATCGGCGTGATCGCGGTCTCGGGCCTGCCGGAACGCGAGGATCACGGCGTCGTCGTCAATGCGCTTTGCAGCCATCTCGGCGTCGACGGGCGCGAGCTGGCACTGCCGGCGGAAGCAAAATGACCGAGATCGATCCCAAGCCCTTCCTCACCGCCATCTTCAATGTCGCCGTCGCCGCTGCCGATCCCAAGAGGACCATAAGGGATCATCTGCCGGCAAGGCCGAACGGGCGCACCATCGTCATTGGTGCCGGAAAAGGCTCGGCGCAGATGGCGGCGGCTTTTGAGAAGGTGTGGGACGGGCCGATCGAAGGGCTGGTCGTCACCCGTTACGGCTATGGCGCGGCGTGCCAGCGCGTCGAGATCATCGAGGCGGCGCATCCGGTGCCGGACGCAGCCGGTCTCGAAGCCTCGCGCCGGTTGCTCGAAAAGGTGCAGGGGCTGACCGCGGACGATCTGGTCGTGGCGCTCGTCTCCGGCGGCGGCTCGGCGCTGCTGCCGTCGCCTGCCGAAGGTCTGACGCTGGCCGACGAGATCGCCGTCAACGAGGCGCTGCTCGCCTCCGGCGCACCGATCGCTGCCATGAACACCATCCGCAAGCATGTTTCCACGATCAAGGGTGGCAGGCTAGCGGCCTCTGCCTATCCTGCCAAGGTGGTCTCGCTGGTCGTCTCCGACATTCCGGGCGACAATCCGGCGCTGGTGGCTTCCGGCCCGACCGTTCCCGATTCCGGCAGCCGTGAAGACGCATTGGCGTCGATCGCCGCCTACGACATTAGACTGCCGGCCTCTGTAATGGCGTATATCAATTCGCCGGCCGCAGATGCGCCGCGCGCCGACGATCCGCGTTTTTCGCGCAACGAAGTGCATCTGATCGCCTCGGCCGGCGTGTCGCTGGAGGCGGCTGCGGCCGAAGCTAGGCGCCATGGCATCGAGGCGGTCATCCTCTCCGATTCCATCGAGGGCGAGGCGCGCGAGGTCGGGGGTGTCCACGCCGCGATCGCACGTGAAGTCGCGACGCGCAACCGGCCTTTTCCAAAACCGGTGCTGATCCTGTCGGGCGGCGAAACGACGGTGACCTTGCGGGCAAAAGGCAGGGGCGGACGCAACTCGGAATTCCTGCTTGCCTTCGCCATCGGCATCAGCGGTATGGATGGCATCCATGCGCTCGCCGCCGATACGGACGGCATTGACGGTTCGGAGGACAATGCCGGTGCCTTCGCCGACGGTTCGACGGTGTCGCGGATGCGGGCGACGGGCGTCGATGCCAAGGCGATGCTCGCCGGCAACAACGCCTGGACGGCATTCGACGCCATCGGCGATCTTTTCGTGCCCGGCCCGACCGGGACAAACGTCAATGATTTGAGGGCGATCCTGATCAGATAGGGTCAGGCGGCCATCAGCTTTTTCACCGCCTTCATGTCCTGCAGGAACCGCTCGCGTTCGGCCTGTTTGTCCGCCGGCTCGCGAATGCGCAGGATGAAGGACGGATGGATGGTGACGAACACACGCAAGCCATCCTCGCGCTCTACGACCGCGCCGCGCATCTTCATGATCGGCACGACCTTGCCGAGCAGCGACTGCGCCGCCGTTGCGCCGAGCGCTACCGCCAGATTGGGCTTGATCAGATCGAGCTCCCTGTCGAGCCACCAGCGGCAGGCCTGCACCTCGCCGGCATTCGGCTTGGAGTGGATGCGCCGCTTGCCGCGCGGCTCGAATTTGAAATGCTTGACCGCGTTGGTGACATAGACTTTCAGCCGGTCGACGCCGGCATCGTCCAGGATGGCGTCGAAGACCTTGCCGGCCGGCCCGACAAAAGGTTTGCCGGCCAGATCCTCCTGGTCGCCGGGCTGCTCACCGACGAAGATCACCTTGGCTTTGTCAGGCCCTTCGCCGAACACAGTCTGTGTCGCATTGCGCCACAGCGGACAGCGGCGGCAGGCTTTCGCGACTTCGCTGAGCTCGGGAATGGTGCTTGCGCCATCGTCTCCCGCCGTCTCAGGCAATTCAGGCTTCGGCCAGCGTCTTGCCTGCACCTTGGCATGGTGCGGCGTGGGATTTGTCTGCATCCTGGCGATCATGGCTGATGCGGCCTTGTCCGCTGCTGCGATCAGATGCGGAATGAGCGAAGCCCCGGAAAGGTTCCTTCAAAATAGCCCGGACCAGGCTTTCACCGGGAGAATGACCGGCAATCCGATCGCCTCACACCTCGTGCAGATAGAGATGATAATCCAGTTCGCTGACCGTGCGTGCCACCCGCAGATATTCGGATTGCTTGATCGCCACGAACGTCCGGTGCAGGTCTTCGCCCAGCGCTCCTTTGAGGAACGTCGACGCGCGGGCGGCCTCGATCGCGGCGCGCCAGTCCACCGGCATGGTCGTGCGCGTGATTGCCGATTCATAGCCATTGCCGGTGGTTTCGGGGCCCGGGTCGAGGCCTTCGTCGAGACCCTTGGTGATGCCGGCCAGCACGGTTGCCGCCACCAGATAGGGGTTGGCGTCGACGCCCGACGGCCGGTGCTCGATGCGCCGGTTTTTCGCATCACCCGCTGGCACGCGCAGCGCCACCGAGCGGTTGTTGACGCCCCAGGTCGGCGCCACCGGAGCATAGGATTGCGAGACGAAGCGCCGCCATGAATTGGCATGCGGCGCAAACACCAGCATCGATTCAGCCATGGTCTGGATGAGGCCACCAAGGCCGCGCAGCAGCGGCAAGGACCAGGTCTCGCCGCTGGCCTCAGTGAAGACGTTGTTGCCGGCCTTGTCCTGCAGCGAGACATGGAAATGCATGCCGGAGCCGGCATATTTCTCGATCGGCTTGGCCATGAAGCAAGCGGTGACGCCGTGCCGGCGCGCCTGCGCCCGCACCAGCCGCTTCAGCATGACGAGATCGTCGGCCGCCCGCATCACATCGTTGCGGTAGTTCAGTGTCAATTCGTACTGGCCGGGCGCATATTCGGAAATGACAGTCTCGGCCGGGATGCCTTGCACCTTGGCCGCGGCATAGATGTCGGAAAACAGCGGCTCCATGCCGTGCAGATGGTCGACGGAATAGACCTCGGTCTTGGCCGAGCGTCGGCCGTCGAGCACCGCGTTCGCCGCTTGCACTTTGCCGTCGGCGTCGCGCTCATTGGCGAGCAGAAAGAATTCGAGCTCGAAGGCGCCGGCCGGATGCAGGCCCTTGGCCGCCAGTATCTCCACCTGACGGGCCAGCGCCAGCCGCGGATCGGAGGACATGGGCTGACCATCGAGATGATACATCGCCATCAGCACCTGGCCGCGCGGCGGTTGTGTGCCGAAAAGCGGCACCAGCGTGCCGGGGATCGGCCATGCTCTGAGATCGCCGTCGCCGGTCGTCCAGATCAGCCCGGTCTCGTGCACGTCCTCGCCGGTGATGTCGAGGCCGAGGATCGAGATCGGCATATGCCGGCCGCCCTCGAAGATGCTCATCAATTCGTGCCGGCGCACGATCTTGCCACGGCCGACGCCATTGGCGTCAGTCAGCACGATGTCGAACGCTTCGATCTCGGGATGGGCGTCGAGAAAGGTTTGCGCCTCGGCGGGCGTCGAGCCGGAAGGGGAGGCAATGATGGCGTTCAAAGTTTGCTTGTGCGCTTCTCTCATGTGCAAGCTTGTCTCATGCCGCGAGCCTTGCCGCAACCGCACCGAAGGCTGTGATCAGGCGGTTGACCTGGGTGGCGCTGGTCGCCGGCGAGATCAGCATCATATTATGGAACGGCGCGATCAGCACGCCGCGATTGACCAGCGCGACATGGATAGCCGCTTCGAGCTCCGGCGCGTGCGCTGTTTCCGCCTCGCCGCCATTCCTCAGCGGGCCAGGTGCGCAGATGAACTCGACGCGCGCGCCGACTCGGGCAACATGCCAAGGCAGGCGGTAACGGTCGATGACGGCGGTCAGCCCGGCGTCGAGCCGCCGCGCCAGGTGGTCCATATGGTTGTAATTCTCCTCGGTCATCACGTCTTCGAGTGTGGCGCGCATCGCCGCGAACTGCAGCGGATTGGCCGAGAGCGTCGTGCCCATGCCGGAATAGCCTGGTTCCTTGGTCCTGAGATAGTCGGCATAGCGGGTGGCGACGTCTTCGCTCATCCCCCATACACTGGCCGGCACACCGCCGGCGATCGGCTTGCCGAGCACGAACAGGTCCGGCTCCAAGCCGTGTTTCCTGGTATAGCCGCCCGGATCTGTCGAGATCGTGTGCGTCTCGTCGATCAGCAGCAGGGTGCCGGCCGCGCGGGTGAGACGTCGCAGCGTGTCGTGGAAGTCGGGATCGGGCAGCACCATGCAGGAATTGGTCAGCACCGGCTCGGTGATGACGCAGGCGATACTCTTATCCCGGAGCACGGCCTCAAGCGCCGGCAGATCATTGAACTCGATGACATCGGTTGCCCGGGTCAGGTCGCGGAATTCGCCGGCCAGTCCCGGCCGGTTGCCCGGTCTGCCGTCGACCAGCCGCACCATCGTCTCGTCGACCGAGCCGTGATAGCAGCCGTTGAAGACCAGGATCTTTTCCCGGCCGGTGATGGCGCGGGCGACGCGCAGCGCAAAGCGGTTGGCATCGGTCGCTGTCGTCGCGATCTGCCAGAACGGCAGGCCGAAGCGCTGTCGCAGCAGCGGGCCGATGGCGAGCGCGTCTTCGGAAGGCAGCATGTAGGTGAGGCCGCGCCCAGCCTGCCGGCGGATGGCGCGGGCGACCGGCGGCGGCGAATGGCCGAACATCGAGCCGGTATCGCCGAGGCAGAAATCGTCGAGCCGGTTGCCGTCGATATCGGTGATGGTGGCGCCCTTTGCGCTGCCGACTAGGATCGGGAACGGCGTCGGCCAGTCATTCATCCAGTGCATCGGCACGCCGCCGAAGAAGCCCGGCAGGCCATTGCCGGCCTTGGCTGCCGATTTCGGCCGCGCCTTGCGGAAGGCTTCGGCCTCGGTCTCGCGCAAATCGGCGATGCAGGCGGCGCTGATGCCGCCGATGGAAGTCTTTGAATGGTCGATTGTATGCATGAAAGCCCCTCTCATACGTTACTCGAATAGGGGAATAGGGGAATAGGGGAATAGGGCAGTAGGGAGTAGGGCAGTAGGGCAGTAGGGCAGTAGGGCAGTAGGGGAATAGGTGCCTTACTCCCCTACTCCCCTACTGCCCTACTGCCCTATTCCCCTACTGCCCTATTCCCCTAGGCCGAAATATCGATGACGCCGCAGTCGCCTGCGGCGCTGCCGAAGGCAACGCGGCGTTCCTCCTTGTCCCACATCATCGAGGTGATGGCGCCCCTACCCGGTCGGCGCAGAAGCACTTCCTTGGCGTCAGCGAAACGCACCGCCATCACCATTCCGTCGTCATAGCCGACGGCGACGACATCCTGGCTTGGATGGCAGGCGACCGAGGTCACCATGGCGTTGCCGCGCGTGCCGAGCTCCAGCGGCGCCTTACCCATCGGCCCGTCCTTGCCCGAAAACGGCCAGACGATCGCCGCCGGTGCGCCGGAACTGGCCAGCCATTTTCCCTTGGCGCTCCACGACAGGCTTTTGACCTTGCCGGGATAGCCGCTCATGCGCATGTGCTTGCCGTCGGCCAGCTTCCAGCCATGCAGCGCGTTCTCCTGCATGGTCGTGACGAGGAAGGTGCCATCCGGCGAGAAGGTGATGCCGGTATGGGCGCCGGCCCATTCCAGCTCGACCGGCTTGCCGTCGGTCGCCGGGAAATGCAGCGTCGCGCCATTGTAGCGGGCGACGCCAAAGCGCATGCCCCTGGGCGAGAACGCCAGCCCTTCGACCGAACGCGGATGCATGAATTCTTTAGTCTTGCCGTCGGGAAAGCGCACAAAGGCGATTTTGCCCGAGGCATAGGCGACGGCGCCCTGTGGTCCGGCGGCGACGCTGGTGATCCATTTTTTCCCGGCGCTTGCCAATTCTGCCGCATTGCCGCCGGCGGTAACCGAAAAAATCTTGCCGTCCTCGCCGCCGGTGATCAGCCGGTCGTTGGCCGCATCGTGGAAGGCGGCGAGCAGCCCGTCATTGGCCTGCGCCGTCTTGTGGCCATGGTCCAGCCGATGGATTGTGCCGTCGGCCAGTGCGAAATGCGGTACGTCGCCAAGGAAGACGGCGGCGACGCAATGGCCATCGAGATCAAGCGGGGCGACTGTGGGCATGAGAGACTATTCCATTCGAGGTTCCGCTGCCTCACCCTTACCCTCCCCCCGCAGGCGTGGGGAAGGGGCAACCAGCGTCGGAACTTCGCCTTCTCCCGTGAAAACGGGGAAAAGGTGGCGGCAGCCGGATGGGGCAGGTAACGCCGCAAATTGACTTGGAAATCAAGCGGCCTGGCAGGCCTCAAAACTCTTCTTCAGCCGCTCGGCGTCGAGCTCGCGGCCGATGAACACCAGCCGGCTCTCGTGCTTCTCGCCGTCCTTCCAGGCGCGCTGATGGTCGCCCTCGATGATCATGTGCACACCTTGGATGACATAGCGCTCGTCATCGCCCTTGAGCGCGATGATCCCTTTCAGCCGCAGGATGTTCGGGCCTTCCATCTGGGTGATCTTCTCGATCCACGGGAAGAATTTCTTCGGGTCCATCTCGCCGCCGCGCAACGACACCGACTGCACCGTCACGTCATGAATATCGGAAGGGTGCGTGTGATGATGGTGGTCGTGCCCGTCATGGTGATGATGACCGTCATGATCGTGATGGTCATGGTCATGATGGTCGTGGTCATGATGATCATGGTCGTCATGCGCCTCGAGGAAATGCGGGTCGTTCTCCAGCGCCCGGGAAAGATCGAAGGCGCCGCGGTCGAGCACCTCGGACAGCGCCACGCCGGCGCGGGTGGTGCGATGGATGCGGGCCGCCGGGTTGATCGCGCGGATCGTCGCCTCGACCTTGCTCAGTTCCTCCGGCGTGACGAGATCGGTCTTGTTGAGCACGACCACGTCGGCAAAAGCGATCTGGTCCTCGGCTTCGCGGGAATCCTTCAGCCGCAACGGCAGGTGCTTGGCGTCGACCAGCGCCACCACCGCATCGAGCCTGGTCTTGGAGCGCACATCGTCGTCCATGAAGAAGGTCTGCGCCACCGGCACCGGATCGGCGAGGCCGGTCGTCTCGACCACGATGGCGTCGAAGCGGCCTGGCCGGCGCATCAGGCCTTCGACGACCCGGATCAGGTCGCCGCGCACCGTGCAGCAGACGCAGCCATTGTTCATCTCGTAGATTTCCTCGTCGGATTCCACGATCAGCTCGTTGTCGATGCCGATCTCGCCGAACTCATTGACGATGACGGCGTAGCGCTTGCCGTGGTTTTCCGAAAGGATGCGGTTGAGCAGCGTCGTCTTGCCGGCGCCGAGATAGCCGGTGAGAACGGTTACGGGGATCTGCGTCGTCTGTGCATCGCTCATGTTGGGCCTCGAAAGGATTGTTGGCTCCATATAGGATGTGCGCCGTGCTTTTGCACGCGTCAAACTGATGGGCCAAACAGGTCGCCAAGATTGGCGAACTTTCCCACATTGCCGGACTTTCATTGGCGCCGGCGGGTCTCACTGCCTAGATAAGAACAAGGCAGCTTGCTCGAAAGAACCAAAGAGGCGCCGGATGTCCGATAAACCGTCCTCCTTGCCGTTGAGCCGGCGCCAGGCGCTTGGCCTCATTGCCGCCAGCGCGGGCGGCGGTGTCATTCTGCCGGGCATCGCGCTGGCTCAGTCGGCCTCGCCCTATGCCGGGCTTGCCCTGTTCGATAGCGGTGCCGGCGTCTGCGCGATCACGCCGCAAGCGACCGAGGGCCCGTTCTATTTCGACCCGAAGCTCGAACGCGCCGATATCACCGAAGGCAAAGCGGGCATTGCCCTCAATGTGCGGCTGCAGGTCGTCGATGCGGCCTGCCGGCCGCTTGCCGGCGCGCGTGTCGACATCTGGCATTGTGATGCGCAAGGGCATTATTCGGGCTATCCGGGACAAGGCGACGGCCAGGATGTCGATACGTCAGGTCAGAGTTTTCTGCGCGGTTGGCAAAAGACTGATGACAGCGGTATCGTCTCGTTCGCCACCATCTATCCCGGCTGGTATCGCGGCCGCACCACCCACATCCACTTCAAGGTCTTCCCCAACGACAATTCGGTGATGACCGGCCAGCTGTTTTTCCCCGATAGCCTGAGCGAGCAGGTATTCACCACTGTCGCGCCTTACACCGACCGGTCCGGCAAGCGGGATACGCTGAATGCCAGGGACGGTATCGCGCGGCGCGCCGGGCCGCTGTCGCAGGCGGCGCTGCGCGAGGTGGCGGATGCCTACCAAGCCTTGATGATCGTCGCGGTGAAGACTGATTGAGTCTGGTGTCGGGTGTGCGGGCGCTCCTGCTGAAAGCGTCCACCTGCGCTGAAAAGTCGTTTGTCATCTAACTGAAATAAACATCTGGCATTAGCCACGGCGGACACCGCATTGCTTGCCGGCAAAGCTGTTTTGCAAAGCCGGATCTTTTTGATCGTCGATTGCCAACCGGGCGGCTGCCTCTATGCTGTCGGCACCGGTTCGGCCGAAGAGGGATGACCATGGCCAAGGCGGACAAGACTGCGACAATGAGCCGGCTGCATTCGGCGGCGCGGCTGGCACGTACTGCGCTGGCGGCGCGGCTTCTAGGGCACGGCTTCTATGCCGGCCAGGACCAGATCATGCTCGCGCTCGACCGTGAGGACGGGCAGACGCCCGGCAATCTTGCCGGTCGCCTCGGTGTGCGTCCGCCGACCATCACCAAGACCATCAACCGGCTGCAGGCGCAGGGCTTCCTGGAAAAGCGCGCCTCTTCCGCCGATGCCCGCCAGGCCCATATCTTTCTGACCGACACGGGCCGCGAAATCATTCACGCCATCGAGAAATCGGTGAAGAAAACTGAGAAGCAGGCGCTGAAGGGGCTCGATAAAAAGGACCAGAAGGCGCTGTTCAAGCTGCTCGCCCGCGTTGAGGCGAACCTCTCGAACGGCGAGATGGTTCTCGTCGATGATGAAATCGACGCCGACGAATGATCTGCGGCTGACGCCATCAGGCAGCGCCTGCTGACGATCCATGGACCAATGCCGACCAGCGGCCCGGCGTGACACCGAACGTTTTCTTGAAGTGCCTGTTGAAATGACTTTGGTCGCTGAACCCGGCCGCTATCGCGATCTGCGCCAGTGGCTCGCTTGCCTCGATCATGCGGCGTGCTCGTTGAAGTCGGCGCATCAAGAGAAAGCGATGCGGACTGGTGGCGAAAGCGGCACGGAAATGCCGCGATAGGGCGTAGCGGTCGAGCCCGGTGATCGCCTCCAGCTCGTCGGAGCGGACGATACGGAAAACATTCTCTTCCAGATAGTCGCGCGCCAGGCTGGCTGCGCGCCATGCTGTCCTTGGGATCGGTTTCGCCGGCAGGCCTGCATGCCGTGCCAGGCTTTGCATCAATTGTGCAAATGAAGTCGGCGACAAAGAGATCGTCCAGCTTCTGGTCCAACGGCCCCAGCGCCGAAAGCAGCCTCGTGCGGAACACAGGATCCGTCACCACGGCATCCCTGACGAAAGGCAGCGATGCGTCGATCGTATCCAGGCAGTCCAGCACGACGGACGGCTCCAGATAAAGCATCCTGTAACGCAGACCCTCTTCGGTGCCGGCACCGCCGTCGTGCAATTCGTCGGGATGGAGGACGATAATCTGGCCGGGCAGGCTATGATGCGTCGCGCCGCGGTAACGGAAGGTCTGGACGCCATGCAGCGTCACGCCGATCGCATAGGTGTCGTGACGATGGAGATCGAAAGCGCTGCCGTGGAACCGGGCCTCGATACGCTCCATGCCGATGGAATCGGGTGCCGAGATGACGCAGTTTTCCGCCACGCCAACGCACAAACGTCCAAGACCCTGAAAGGCCTCGCCATCTAAACTGTGTGACATCGCTTCATTCACAAACCTCGAATGGCAAATGTCTCATGTTCGACACGAAATTTGCAATCGTGCTGCAGGATGATCTCCCCGTCTGGCAAAAGCTCAATGTCACCGCCTTCCTGACCAGCGGCATCGTCGCGCAGTATAGCGACATCATCGGCGAACCTTATCGCGACCGTGCCGGCAACATCTACAATCCGCTCTCGATCCAGCCGGTCATCGTGCTTTCGGCCGACCGCCCGACGCTCAGTGCGGTCCACCGACGAGCGCTGGAGCGCGGTGTGACGACCTCGCTCTACGTAGATGAAATGTTTTCGACCGGCCACGACGCGGCGAACCGGGCCGTCTTTGCCGAATTCGCACCCGACGACGCCAAGGTCGTCGGTATCGCGCTGCGCGCCGAAAAGAGGCTTGTCGACAAGATCACCAAGGGCGCCCGTATGCATCCCTAGTGCACGTAGTCAGCTGTTGTTGTGCCAGCCTCTTTTGGCTTGCCGGCAGGTGACAATTGCCTCAAAGGTAGGGCTCTGCTCTGCTTCCCATCCGGCCTGAAATTGAGTGCTCTCCCAAGACAAGACGAAAGCGCGACGCCTCCGGCGGCGATCCTCTGCATGCTTTCCGTCTATGTATTTTTCACCGTCCTCGACACCAGCAGCAAATATCTTGTCATGGCCGGCGTCTCGGCGCTGATCGTCGCCTGGGCTCGCTTCGCCGTCCATGTCGTGCTGGTCGGTGTCTTTCTGCGCGGATGGCGCGAGCCGGCGCGCTTTCGCGCCAACAATCTGCCGGCGCATATCCTGCGCGGCGCCTTCCTGTTTGGATCGACCATTTGCAACGTCATGGCGCTGCGGACCCTGCAACTGGCCGAAACCACCTCGATTTACTTCTTCGCGCCGATGGTGATCACAGCACTCGCCGGTCCTTTGCTCGGCGAATGGGCCGGCTGGCGGCGCTGGCTGGCAATCCTGAGCGGCTTCGTCGGCGTCCTCATCATCACCCGGCCAGGCGTTGGCGTCTTTGGCCTCGGCCATATCTTCGCGCTCGGCTCGATGCTGTCGAACTGTTTCTACGTCATCATGACGCGGCGCATGTCGGCCACGGAAACCTCGGAGAGCCTTATACTCTTTTCGGCGCTGGCGCCGGCCGTACTTCTCCTGCCGATGCTTCCGTTTTCGCTTTCCCTGCCGCAGGACGGCTGGCACTGGATGATCCTGCTGATGCTTGGCGTCTTCGGCGCAATTGGCCACTGGCTCCTGGTTCAGGCCTATCGTCTCGCCACCACCACGGCATTGGCTCCCTATCCCTATTCGCAGATGATCTGGATGATCATTGCCGGCTGGATTGTCTTCAACCAGTTTCCCGACCGCTGGACGCTCGTCGGGGCGGTCGTCATCGTCGCCAGCGGTCTTTATATCGTCCATCGCGAGCACCGGCTTCGCGTGCGCAACCGCGCCGCCCTCGACGTCGAGGTGGAAGCGCTGGCAAAAAAACTTTGATTTGTTCCGGAAGGGTGGCATAAGGCCGCGTTTAAACTGTTTAGATCATGATCCCGAAAGTGGCATCCGGTTTTCGCTGGAGATCATGGATCAGCTCTAGATCGTCGGGGGAGCGCAAGGCGCTGGCACAGAAGATCAAGCTTTCGACGATCGCGGATGCGCTCGGTGTGTCCACGGCCACGGTCTCGCTGGCTCTGCGCGACAGTCCGCTGGTTGCCGGAAACACTCGCGACCGCATCAAAGAACATGCCCGCGCCATCGGCTATATCTACAATCGCCGCGCCGCCAGCCTGCGCACCTCGCGTTCGGGCATCGTCGGCGTCGTCGTCCACGACATCATGAACCCCTTCTTCGCCGAGATACTGCGCTCGATCGAAAGCGAGCTCGATCGCAGCCGGCAGACCTTCATCCTGTCGAACCATTACGACCAGCTCGAAAAGCAGCGCACCTTCATAGACACGCTTTTGCAGCTTGGCGCCGACGGCGTCATCATGTCCCCGGCCATCGGCACGCCGCCCGAAGACATATTCATGGCCGAGGAAAACGGCCTGCCGGCGGTGCTGATCGCACGCACCGTCGAAGGCGCTGACGTGCCGGTGTTTCGCGGCGACGATGCCTACGGCACCGGGCTTGCCACCAACCATCTGATCTCGCTCGGCCATAAGCGCATCGCCATGATCGGCGGCACTGACCAGACCTCGACCGGCCGCGATCGCTACCAAGGCTATGTCAACGCCATGGAGGCGGCCGGGCTGGAGGTCAGGCAGTCCTGGCGCATCGCCGGTCCGCGCACCAAACAGGCCGGCTTCGAGGCCGCCGGGCAGTTCCTGGCGCTGAAGGACAAGCCGACCGCGGCCTGCTGCTGGAACGACCTTGTCGCTATCGGCCTGATGAACGGTATTGCACGCGCCGGGCTGGTGCCGGGCATTGACATCTCCGTCACCGGCTATGACGATCTCGAGGAGGCGGCGATCGCGACGCCGGCGCTGACCACCGTGTGGAACGGCCAGCGTGAAGTCGGCCGCCGCGCCGCCAGCGCGCTGCTCGACAAGCTCAATGGGCAGATGGTGCGGCCGTCGCAGGAACTGATCAAGCCGGAACTGCATGTGCGCCAGTCGACCGGCAAGCCGGTGGAGCGTGCATGACAAAAGCCGAACAGCAGCAAGCAGTCGCCATTCTGGTGCCGGGCCAATTCAACGACCACGCGGTCGGCCGCATCGACCGGACGTTCAGCCGCGTCTGGATCGAACGGCCAGATGCGTCGCTGGTCACCGCCGCGATGCGCCGGACGGTGCGCGGCATTGCAGCCTTTGGCGGGATCAACGCAGCCCTCATCGACGCGCTGCCGAACCTCGAGATCATCGCCAATTTCGGCGTCGGCTATGATTCGGTCGATGCCCGTCACGCCGCACAGCGCGGTGTCATGGTCACCAACACGCCTGACGTGCTGACCGAGGAGGTCGCCGACACGGCGATCGGGCTTTTGATCAACACCGTCCGCGATCTGCCGCGCGCCGAGATCTGGCTGCGCGACGGCAGTTGGGCACGCAGCGGCAACTATCCGCTAAGCCGGCTGACTTTGCGCGGTCGCAGCGTTGGCATTTTCGGCATGGGCCGCATCGGTCTCGCCATAGCCCGGCGACTGGAGGCCTTTGGGCTGCCGATCGCCTATCACAACCGGCGCCGGGTCGAAGGCCTGGCCTACGAATACCACGGCACGCTGAAAGGCCTTGCCGAGGCGGTCGATACGCTGATCTCGGTGGCGCCCGGCGGCGCCTCGACGGAAAAGGCGGTCAACACCGAGATCCTGTCGGCGCTCGGCCCGAATGGCGTCTTCGTCAACATCGGCCGCGGCAGCACGGTGGACGAGGCAGCCCTTGCCGCAGCTCTGGCCAATGGCACCATCGCAGCTGCCGGGCTCGACGTCTTCGCCGATGAGCCGCACGTGCCGCCGGCGCTGCTCGCCGCTCCCAACACCTCGCTTTTGCCGCATGTCGGCTCGGCTTCGGAACATACCCGCCGCGCCATGGCCGATCTGTGCGTCGACAATCTGATTTCCTGGTTTTCGGAAGGGAAGGCGCTGACGCCGGTGCCGGAAACGGAAAAGGTCAAGGCGCACAGCTGAGCGGCACGCTTTCTTATTTGTTAATTACGGCTTAACGCTTTGAAATCATTCTTCATCTATCACCCGACAGGCGGAGAACGCAGATGAAAGCACTTGCTGCATTGATGGCGGTGGCCGCGCTGTTCGGCAGCGTTCAGCTGTTTCACGGCGGCAGCGGCGAAGGCCGCACAGCCGCCGAGGAGCCAACGCCGTCGCCCGACGACTACAGGCTGGTGGCCAATGGCGACGAAGCCTCCTGCGCGGTCAAGCGCGGCACTGAGGTTTCGCATGGCCTGTCGCTGTTGACGGTCACTGCGAATTGCCGCCGGGTCTTGCCCGGCATCGAGCGCGCGAAATTCTGGCGTGAGCAGGATGACGGTACGGTCACCTTCAGCGCGAACGGCATCGACCCGATCGTCACTTTCGGCGTTGCCGACGGCGACGGTTATGAATCCTACGCACCAACCCTGCCGCTGCTGTCGCTGGCGGCCGGCAGCGATTGATGTTGACGTACCGATCGCTGAACTATTCCGCGGCGGTGCGCGCGCCGGATTTCGCTGCGGCGTGGAGGCGCACCGCGTCGCCGAAGGCGCGGAATATCCTTGCCGAGACGCTGTCCGACTTGACCCAGTATTCGGGATGCCATTGGACGCCGACGGCGAAGGCACGGGCGTCCCGCACCGAAACCGCCTCGACCGTGCCGTCAGTGGCGACCGCCTCTATCTGCAGCTTCGGGCCGAGCCGGTCGATGGCCTGGCGGTGCACCGAATTGACCATGATGTCGCCCGCCCCGAAGACGCCGGCGAGGCAGGTTCCAGGCTTGATCGAAATGGTCTGGCGGATGGCGAAGCGTTCGTCCTGATTGTCGCTCGCCGGTGCACGATGGTCCAGCGATCCCTCGCGCTCCTGGATTTCTGTGGCCAGCGTGCCTCCCAGCGCCACATTCATTTCCTGGATGCCGCGGCAGATGGCGAGCAGCGGCACGCCGCGCTCCACTGCCTTGCGGATCAACGGCAGCGTCGTCGCGTCGCGGGCAGGATCGTAGGGACCATTGGCCTCGCTGGCATCGCCGCTATACAGCGAGGGATGCACATTGGACTTCGAACCGGTGACCATGACGCCGTCGACCGATGACAGGAGTTCGTCGAAATCGAGCCGGTCGCCGAAGGACGGCACCAGCACCGGGAATACGCCGGCGCCCAAAAGCGCCGCCTCCAGATATTGCTGCGGAACGGCATGCCAGGTGTAGTTGTCGAACTGGCGGACGTCGGTCGATATGGCGACGAGCGGCTGCTGCATTTTTGATCCAGGTTCCATTCAGTGCAGGGACATATTCTGCCTTTAAAATAGGCGATCCGAAGGCGCTTTGCCATGACAAGTTCGGCATGTCGCATGATCCACGGAAACGGCGTTAGACTTAAGTTGCAAGAGGTGCGTCCGCGCCGCGAATTTCGCGGAAACGCCGCCGGCAAAACCGGCTGCCATGGCTGGACTCGACTTCTTGCCCGTGTATTGTCTGCCGCGAAGCCGATCCGGGGCACAGAGTATTTCCCGAACGTCGGTCTATTGATCCAATAGGGAGGACTTCATGGATCGTCGATCATTCATCCGCAAGGCCGGCGCGACCGGTGTGGGCGCCGCGGCGGCTACAGCAGCGCTTGCCGCGCCGGCTATCGCCCAATCCAATCCGAAAGTGACATGGCGCCTGGCGTCGTCCTTCCCGAAATCTCTCGACACGATCTACGGCGGCGCCGAGGTCTTTTCCAAGATGCTTGCGGAGGCAACCGACGGCAAGTTCCAGGTCCAGGTCTTCGCCGCAGGTGAACTCGTGCCTGGCCTGCAGGCCGCGGACGCCACCACCGCCGGCACTGTCGAGGCCTGCCATACGGTGGCATATTATTATTGGGGCAAGGACCCGACATGGGCGCTGGGCGCTGCGGTTCCGTTCTCGCTCAACGCGCGCGGCATCAATGCCTGGCATTACCACGGCGGCGGCATCGACCTGTTCAACGAGTTTCTCGCCACGCAGGGCCTTTTCGGCTTGCCGGGCGGCAATACCGGCGTGCAGATGGGCGGCTGGTTCCGCAAGGAGATCAACACCGTCGCCGACCTTTCGGGCCTCAAGATGCGCATCGGTGGGTTTGCCGGCAAAGTGGTGGAAAGGCTCGGCGTGGTGCCGCAGCAGATCGCCGGCGGCGACATCTATCCGGCGCTGGAAAAAGGCACCATAGACGCCGCCGAGTGGGTCGGCCCTTATGACGATGAGAAGCTCGGCTTCTACAAGGTCGCGCCCAATTATTATTATCCCGGCTGGTGGGAAGGCGGGCCGACCGTCCATCTGATGTTCAACAAGGCGAAATACGAAGAGCTTTCGCCGGCCTACAAGTCGCTGGTGCACACCGCCGCGCAGGCCGCCGACGCCAACATGCTGCAGAAATACGACTATCTGAATCCGACGGCCGTGAGGCGGCTGGTGTCCGGGGGCGCCAAATTGCGCCCGTTCAGCCCGGAAATCTTGGCAGCCTGCTTCGAAAAGGCAAACGAGGTCTATGCCGAGATGGAAGCCTCGAACGCGCCGTTCAAGAAGATCTGGGACTCGATCAAAGCCTTCCGCAAGGAGCACTATCTCTGGGCGCAGGTGGCCGAGTACAATTACGACACCTTCATGATGGTCCAGCAGCGCACCAGCAAGCTCTGACAGCAGTTGCGGCGCCACGCATTCTTCGGACGCGTGGCGCCGTAACATTTCGGTTTGCCGATCAGCTCGGCATCACCAACACCTTGACCTCGCCTGGCGCAGGCGGATTGGCGATCACCGCAGCCGCCTCCTTAAGCGTCACCTGCCGTGAGATGAGCTTGTCGATCTCGATCGCACCCGAGGCGATGAGATCGGCGGCCCGGCGATGCGTAAACGGATTGAGAAACGAGCCCAGAACCTTCAATTCCCGGAACAATAGGTCGAAAGGCTCGAACTCGGCCTTCATGCCTTGAGGCATCACGCCGACGATGACAACCGTACCGCCGGCTTTGGCCAGCCGCAACGACTGCTCGACCGTCTCTCTTACGCCAGCACATTCGAACACCACATCGACGCCGCCCGGCCTCAGGCCTGACGGACCGACGACCGTGTCGATGATATCGCAAGCGCTGGGGTCGACGGTTGCCGTTGCGCCCAATTCTTCGGCGAGGGCGCGCCGCGAGGCCTGGCGCGTCGCCAGGATGATTGTCGTCGCGCCGGCAAGCCTGGCCAGTTGCACGGTGAGCAGGCCGATCACGCCGCCGCCAAGCACAGCGACCGAGGAGCCGGGTCTGATCTGCGCCAGGTCCAAGCCATGCAGGCAGCAGCCAAGCGGCTCACAAAACGCGCCATGCGTCGGCTTGAGGTCTTTCGAAAGGGAGAAGGCCTGCTTCTGAGGCAGCACGACATATTCGGCGAAGCCGCCGTCGCGGCGGATGCCGATGGCAACCAGATTATGGCAGAGATTGATGCGACCGGCATGGCAGTGCGGACAGCGCCCGCAGGCGATGTTGGGATCGCCGGAGACGCGATCGCCGACCGAAAAACCGGACACAGCCGTTCCAATCGCCTCGACGATCCCGGAGAATTCATGTCCGAGCGTCACCGGCGGCGTACAGGGAAATTCGCCATGGAAAAGATGCCGGTCGGTTCCGCAGACGCCGCATGCCTCGATCCGCACCAGGAGATCGCCCGGCCCGGCGGACGGTTTGGCGACCTCGCGCAGGGCAATGCTGCCCACGCTCTCCAGCCGCACCGCTTTCATGTCTGTTGCACCCCCGGCATCAATTGAAACTCGGTGGTTGGGAGAGATCGGGTGCTGGCGCTGCTGGCTTGGCAGGCGGCGTTTCACCGAAACTCGGCGGCTGCGACAGGTCCGGTGCAGGCGCGGTCGGCGCCGTGCCGCCATCCGCCGGCGGTGTGCCAAGCGGCGACAGGCCCGGCGTTTCCGGCACCTGGTAATCGATCGTGCCCGGGTCGACTAGCGTGCCTTTGTAATGCATCACCATCTGCGGGAAGGCGATGGTCAACCCGATCATGATGACCTGGATGCAAACGAAGGGAACCGCGCCCCAATAGATCTGGCCGGTGGTCACCGGTGCGATCTGCTTGCCGGTGAGGCGATCCAGATAAGGCACCCTGGCGGCGACCGAACGCAGGTAAAACAGCGCGAAGCCGAAGGGTGGATGCATGAAGCTGGTCTGCATGTTGACGCCGAGCAGCACGCCGAACCAGATCAGGTCGATGCCGAGCTTGTCGGCGGCCGGCGCCAATAGCGGCACGATAATGAACGCGAGCTCGAAGAAATCGAGAAAGAAGGCGAGCAGGAAGACCAGGATATTGACGCCGATCAGGAAGCCGATCTCGCCACCCGGCAGAGATGTCAGGAGGTGTTCGACCCAGATATGGCCGTTGACGCCGTAGAAGGTGAGCGAGAACACCCGCGCGCCGATCAGGATGAACAGCACGAAGGACGACAGCCGCGTCGTCGACGCCAGCGCCTGCTTGATCACGTCCAGCGACAGCCGCCCTTTCATTGCCGCCATGATCAGCGCGCCGACAGCGCCCATGGCGCCGCCCTCGGTCGGAGTGGCGATGCCGAGAAAGATGGTGCCCAGCACCAGGAAGATCAGCGCCAGCGGCGGGATCAGCACGATGATCACCTGCTGCGCCAGCCGCGACATCATGTTGATTTTCAGGCGCTGGTCGGCGATCGCCACGACATAGATGAAGATCACGCCGATGGTGGCGCCAAGGATGTCGGCGTTTTGTCCCTGCGAAGGCGCAAGATAGCGGTACGCCGCGTAGGAAACCACGACTGCCGCCAGCACCGCGACCAGCAGCGACAGGACACCGTGGCCGAGCGTACGAGCCTCCAGCGGCAGGGCCGGCATCGACTTCGGCCGGACGATCGACATGATCACGATATACATCGTGTAAAGGCTGGTCAGAACCAGCCCCGGGATCAGCGCGCCCGCATACATGTCGCCGACCGAGCGGCCGAGTTGGTCAGCCAGAACGATCAGCACCAGCGAGGGCGGAATGATCTGGGCGAGCGTGCCCGACGCGGCAATGACGCCGGACGCCACACGGCGGTCATAGCCGTAGCGCAGCATGATCGGCAGCGAGATCAGGCCCATCGCGATGACGGAGGCAGCCACCACACCCGTGGTTGCGGCAAGCAACGCGCCGACGAAGATCACGGCATAGGCGAGGCCGCCGCGGATCGGTCCGAACAATTGGCCGATCGTATCGAGAAGGTCCTCGGCCATGCCTGATCGTTCGAGCACGATGCCCATGAAAGTGAAGAACGGGATGGCCAGCAGCGTGTCGTTCGACATCACCCGGCTGCCGTAGAAATTGTCCGGCAGTGCGTGCAGCAGCGGCCAGGCGAGATTGATCGATCCGCCCGAATAGGGTGAAAGCACAACACCGATGAAGAAGAACAGTAGGCCGTTGGCGGCGAGTGAGAAGGCGACCGGGTAGCCGATCAGCAGGAAGATGACCAGCGAGGCGAACATGATCGGCGCCATGTTCTGGGCGATGAACTCGATCACGAGCGCACCTCTTCGGCGAGCGCCTTCGCTTCGAGCTCGGCCTGCTCATGGACCGATATGAACGGGGTGGGATCGTCCATGTCGCCGCGCATGATGGCGATCTTCTTGATGATCTCGGAGATGCCCTGGAGCGCGAGCAGGAAAAAGCCGACCAGCAGGATCGCCTTTGCCGGCCAGATGATCAGCCCGCCGGAATTGTTCGACATTTCGCCGCTGCGAAACGACAGCGACACATAGGGAACGAAATAGATCACCATCAGCGTGACGAACGGCATCAGGAAAAAGAGGTGGCCGAAAAGGTCGATCCAGTGCTGCACGCGGCGCGAGAACATGCCGTAGACGATGTCGATGCGGATATGGTCGTTCTGCTTCAGCGTGTAGGCAGCGGCCAGCATGAAGGCGGCGCCGAACAAATACCACTGCAGTTCCAGCCAGGCGTTCGACGACACGTCGAACGCCTTGCGGACGACGGCATTGGCGGCGCTGACCAGGATTGCCAGCAGGATCAGCCACGACACCCATCTGCCGATGAACTCGTTCACACGGTCAATGGTTCTGGATAGAGCGAGAAGCCCTGCCATGCATTCCTCCCTTATGACAGCGGCGCCAATTCCATCTTGTTTTCCGCCGCTTCGATGTGGCCCAACGGTATGCCGTGCGTGGCCCGGCGGGTCAACACAGGGCAGACCGAGTAAAACAATCTTGTGAAGTGAGGAAGGGGCCTGTGAGATGGGGAAGAGGTGAAACAGCCGCCTGACGCAGCGCGTGACCCGAAAGTCGGAATTTCGCTGGGGATTATGCGCAAAATCAAAATGCTACAGAGTCCTTGCGCGTCCGAGAGGACGCGCGGCGCTAAGATGTCATGCAACCAAAGTCTACCCAGTCTGATGCAGTCAGGCGATCTTGCTCTGGTCGCGGCCGGCGCCGATCAGCACCAGCATGGCGACGAGGAACAGATACATCCAGGCGTCGCGCCACTCGACCGGGAAATAGCCGGCCCACAGCGATTCGGCCATGCCGAAGGCGGCAGCGCCAAGTGCAGCCCGCAACGGTGAAAGATAGCCGCCCACCGCCGTTACGAACAGGATTTTCAGCCCGTAGACCAGGCCGGAGCCGAAGCTGATATTGCCGTAGTAAAGGCCGGCGAGGACACCGGCCAGCGCCGCGCAAAGGCCGCCGGCGAGCACCGCGTGCCGAAACACCGCGCGGACGTGGACGCCGCACATGGCCGCGGCTTTGGAGTCATCGGACACGGCGCGCCAGCGCCGGCCGAAGCTCGAGCGGGAGAACGCCCAGGCGGCTAGCGCAATGGTAGCCACGATGATCCCGCAGTCGAGCAACTGGATCAGCGTCAGCGTGGCATTGAAATTGGCCCCTTTCGCAAAAATGACGGGCTGGGCCAGCATTGGCGGCAGCCACAGGTCATGTGTGTCGGCGGCGATGCGGCTTACCTCCGACAGCAGCAGCAATATGCCCAGCGTCGTCACCACGATCGCATTGGGCGTGCGGTCGGCCAGCGGCTCGAAGATGCTGCGCGACAAGACATGGCTGATCAGTGCCGCATATAGGAACGCCGCGACAATACCGAGCGCGACGGCCGCCAACAGGGTCAGCCACAGGGCTTGATAGCCGAAGGCTGCGGTGAGGATCATCGTCTGTCCGCAAAAGGCGAACAGCGCGCCATAGGCAAGGTTGGTCCGGTGCAGGATGCCGTTGGTCAGCACATAGCCGAAGGCAAGCAGCGCATAGAGCGCGCCGGAATGCAGCCCGTTCAGGACCTGCTGGAAGAAATAGAGCATGCGAATTCCCTTAGATCGCGGAAAACCGCGTTCACGCGGAGCAGATTTGCATCGGGTAATCTAACTTGTCAAACGTGATTTATCGGTTAGAAATACCGCTCATGATGGTTTCTTGGCCCCCGCACCGCTTCACCGGCGGTCTTCTTGCACTCGACACGGCGAACACGGTCGTGCTGCGTGGCGACCCCCAGAAAACCTTCGACCGGTTCAAAGATCCGGCGGAGATCGCCCGTTTCGCCGACGCGGCAAGCGGCTTTCGCGCCGCCGAGCTTGGCGGCAGGCGGCTCGAAGCGCCGTCGCCCGATAAGATCGCGCCGGTTGTGCTGGCGATCCGCGAGACGACCGACCGGCTGTTTCGTGGTGCGGTGTCGAAAGGCGCGATCGCTACGGGCGATCTGCCTGGCTTTCTTAGTGCCTGCGCCGAGGGTCTCGCGCACAGCCGCACCGAGATCGGTGCGCCGGGACGGCCGTTCGGCGATCCAGCGACGCCCATCGCCTTCGAGGCGGCGCTGGCGGTTTCCGCACTGTCACTGCTGCAGGTCGAGACCGTCGCCAGGCTGAGGATTTGCCCCAATTGCACTTGGCTGTTCCTCGACCGAAGCCGCAATTCCAGCCGTCTTTGGTGCGACATGGCGGTGTGCGGCAACCGCCAGAAGGCAAGCCGCCACTATCGCCGCCGAACGGCGGCCGGAGGGACCGCCAATGTCTAGGAAGATCTTACGCCTGGTCGTTGTCGGCGCCGGGCTCGTGGCAGCGATAACGCTTGGCGCCTGCCGTGATACCGGCAAGGACGGCGAAGGCAGATTGTTCGAGATCTCCGGCAAGCTGGTCGTCTTCAATTATCGGCTGGCAAGGGCGACCTTTGTCGTCACGCTGAGACCGTTGCGGCCGATGGAGGAAGGACAGGTCGCGGTCGCCAGCTTCCAGAATCCGGCCGGCGGCGAGCCGCTGGTCGTCGAACAGAAAATCTGGCCGAAGCTCGGCAAGGTATCGCTCGAGAGCCCGGCGCTTTCCTGCCTTGTCAAGGACAAGCCTTATGCAATTGCGATCAGCATCAAGGATGCCGACGACGCGGTCCTCCAGAAGATCGACACCACGCTGATGTCGACGCAGGACCAGTCGGTCCTGCCCGACCGGCCGCTGGTCATCGACCAGCTCTATACGCCTAATCCCGAGCTTGCTGGCCATCCGGACGGCAAGCTGCCGGGCGTACCTAAGCCCGACTGTTCGAAGGCCGGCTGACGCGTCATCGCCGGGTATCGGCCGCGGCTGGAATTTTCGTGCGCTGACGGAACAACGGGTGTGCGGTTTCTTACACCATCGGGCGCGGACCGGATCGTTTGTTGCGCCTCACCTGGCATCTTCGATTTTGTTTGACCTGCCCGGCAAGGGGAGAAACACTGCAGCCTCCAACTCCGACGTTGGCTGCGCTAGAACTGCGGCCTCCGCAGAGGAAATGCCTGATGACGCTGCATGATGTCGCGCTCGACGACAAGTTCGACCTGGGAAAGGAGCGCATCTTCCTTTCCGGCGCGCAGGCGGTCATCCGCATGCTGCTGATGCAGCGCGAGCGCGACCGCCGGGCTGGCCTGAACACCGCCGGCTTCGTCTCCGGCTATCGCGGCTCGCCGCTCGGTGGCCTCGACATGCAGCTTTGGAAGGCCAGGAAGCAGCTCGCCCAGTCGGACATCGTCTTCCAGCCCGGCCTCAATGAGGAACTCGCGGCCACGGCTTGCTGGGGTTCGCAGCAGGCCGAATTACTGGATGAGGGCACCCATGACGGCGTCTTTTCTGTCTGGTACGGCAAGGGACCGGGCGTCGATCGCTCCGGCGACGTGTTCCGCCATGCCAATCTCGCCGGCTCGTCAAGATATGGCGGCGTACTCGCCCTGATGGGCGACGACCACATGGCCGAATCCTCGACCAACGCGCATGCGACCGAATTCCTGTTTGTCGACACCATGGTGCCGATCCTCAATCCGGCCGGGGTCCAGGAGATCATCGACTATGGCCTCTACGGCATCGCCATGTCGCGTTTCGCCGGCACCTGGGCAGCGATCAAATGCGTCAAGGACAACATAGAATCGACGGCTTCGGTCGATGCCGCGCTCGAACGGTTTGATATCGTCATCCCGGACTTCGACATGCCGCCCGGCGGCCTCAACATCCGCAACGAGATCGACATGCTCGGCCAGGAGGAGCGGCTGCATGAATACAAGCGCGCCGCCGCTTCGGCCTTCATCCATGCCAACGGGCTCAACCGGATCGTCTATTCCGGCGGCAGCAGCCCGAAGCTTGGCATCGTCACCATCGGCAAAAGCTATCTCGACGTTCGCCAGGCGCTGGAAGACATCGGCGTCGACGAAGCCGCCGCCAACCGCATCGGCATCAGGCTGTTCAAGGTCGGCTGCCCGTGGCCGCTCGACCTGCAGCACATCGCCGACTTCGCTCGCGGTCTCGACACCATTGTCGTCGTCGAGGAGAAACGCTCGCTGATCGAGGTGCAACTGCGCGAAAACCTTTATGGCACCGCCATGCAGCCGGTCATCATCGGCAAGAGGGACGAGCGCGGCGACGGACTGTTCCCGGCCAAGGGCGCGCTTGATCCCAACGACATCGCCATCGCGCTCGGCGAGAGGATCTTGCGGACGATCGGCCCGTCGGACGAGATTGCCGCGCGGGTGGCGAAACTTCGCCAGTTCCAGGCGATGCTCGCCGACACGTCAGACATCGCCTCGCGCGCGCCCTTCTTCTGCTCCGGTTGCCCACACAATTCCTCGACCAAGGTGCCCGACGGCTCGCTCGCCGCCGCCGGCATCGGCTGCCATTTCATGGCGCTTTGGATGGACCGCAACACCGTTGGTTTCACCGCTATGGGCGGCGAGGGCGCGCAATGGGTCGGCCAGGCGCCGTTCTCGAAGCGCGACCACATCTTCCAGAATCTCGGTGACGGCACCTACAACCACTCCGGCGCACTGGCGATCCGCTTTGCGCTGTCGACCGACGCCAACATCACCTACAAGATCCTCTACAACGACGCCGTCGCCATGACCGGCGGCCAGCCTCACGAGGGTGGCCTGACCGTGGACATGATCGCCAGGCAGGTGCGGGCCGAGGGCGTTGAGCGGATCGCCATCGTCACCGACGAGCCGGACAAATATACCGGCAAGATCGAATTCCCCGCCGGCGCCACTATCCATCACCGCGACGACCTCGACCTCGTCCAGCGCGAATTGCGCGCGGTCAGGGGTACATCCGTGCTGATCTACGACCAGACCTGCGCCGCCGAGAAACGCCGTCGCCGCAAGCGCGGCACCTTCCCAGATCCCGACAAGCGCATCTTCATCAACGAACTGGTCTGCGAAGGCTGCGGCGATTGCGGGGTGCAGTCGAATTGCGTGTCGATCCAGCCGGTCGAGACCGAATTCGGCCGCAAGCGCCGGATCGACCAGTCGAGCTGCAACAAGGATTTCTCCTGCGTCAACGGCTTCTGTCCGTCCTTCGTCACCGTGCATGGCGCCAAGATCAGGAAGGCCGAGGGTATTGCCGGCACGATCGACCCGCTCGACGGCGTGCCCGCGCCCGCCGAATTCCCGCCCGGCGAACAAGGCTGGGCGGCGATCATCGACGGCGTCGGCGGCACCGGTGTGGTCACCATCGGCGCGGTGCTCGGCATGGCGGCTCATCTCGAAGACAAGGGCTGCGGCATGATCGACATGGCCGGCCTTGCCCAGAAGGGCGGCTCGGTGTTCACCCACGTCCGCATCGCGCGCAGCCCGGGCGATATCCACGCCATCCGCGTTTCAGCGGGGAAGGCCGACCTTGTGCTTGGCTGCGACCTCGTCGTGTCGGGCGCTCAAAAGGTGCTCGCCGCGGTACGCGAAGGCCACACGATTTTCCTCGCCAACACCGCCGAGATCATGCCAGGCGAGTTTACCCGGTCGGCGGATTTCTCGCTGCCTGTCGAGCGGCTGAAAAAGGCGATCCGCGCTGCCGCCGGCGACGACAAGGCGCATTTCTTCGACGCCACCCGCACCGCGACCGCGCTGTTCGGCAGTTCGCTCGGCGCCAACATGTTCATGCTCGGCTTCGCGTTCCAGCATGGCGGCTTGCCGCTGTCGGCCGAGGCAGTCGAAAAGGCGATCGAGCTCAACAGCCAGGCCGTGGCGATGAACGTCTCCGCATTCCGCTGGGGCCGCCGCGCCGCCCACCAGCCGGATTTCGTGCGCGGCCTCGTCGCCCAGCCGGGCACGGCTGCACAGGACGCCGCCGGCGCCGAACCGCTGGACGACATCATCGCCCGCCGCGTCGCCTTCCTCACCGCCTATCAGAACGCCGCCTATGGCAAGCGCTACGCCGACAGCCTGGCCGCGCTGCGCGAGGCCGAAGCCAGGGCGGTGCCCGGTTCGACTGATGTGACCGAGGCCGCTGCGAGGAACCTGTTCAAGCTGATGGCGATCAAGGACGAATACGAGGTGGCGAGGCTCTTCACCGACGGCTTCTTCGCCGCCGAGCTGGGCAAGCAATTCCAGAGCTACGACAAGCTCGAATTCCATCTCGCTCCGCCGATCATGGGCAGGCGCGGCAAGGACGGCAAGCCGAGGAAGTCGAGCTTCGGTCCCTGGATGATGAGGGGGTTCCGTCTGCTGGCGGCGATGAAAGGCTTGCGCGGCACGGTCTTCGACGTGTTCGGCTACAGCACCGAAAGGCGTATGGAACGCCAGCTTCTTGCGCAGTACGAGGCCGATCTGGAGCTTGTCGCCGCAGCACTGGCGCCGGGCAAGGTCGAGGCTGCGGCAGCGCTTGCCTCGGTGCCGGCGCTCATTCGTGGCTATGGCCACGTCAGGCAGGCCAGTGCCGAAAAGGCCGCTGGCGAGCGGCTAAGGCTGCTCGACCGCCTGGCAAAGACGCCGGTTCGGCCGGAACTCCAGGCCGCCGAGTGATCGAATGCCTTGCTTACCTGAAGAATAGCTTCGCCTGCGTCAGCCGACCTGACGGTGAGCCCGAAATGGCCTCTCTAAATCTTTCTTAAGGCGAATGTGACACAGCTTGGCTCCCCAGGGTGGGACTCAGGCGTGAATCTGAAAAGAAAAAACGAGATACCGGTCGACGTCTACATTCCGTTCGTGGAAACTCTGTTCCGCGACAGCCTGACGCTTTCGATTGGTTTCTTTGCCCAAACCCTGCTGGTCGTGCTGGTCTACTGGAAAACCAGGGATCCGATCTACATTGCGGTGGCCGCCGGATTTCTGATCGTCGCATTTCTGCGCCTGCGCAACATCAGGAAATACCGCCACGCCCCATCACCCAGGAATTGGGAGGAGGCGCGCCGCCGCGAAAATGATTACATTCTCTACGGCTCCATGCATGGTTTCATGCTGGGCGCCTTCTGTTTCGCCGGCATCTACCTGGCGCATGACAACTATGCCGAAATAGCCGCTGTCTGCGTTACGCTGGCGTCCGCCACGGCGATCGCCGGCCGCAATTACGGCTCCCCGAGGATGGTCATGATCTTCATCATGACCATGACGTGGTCGATCTCGCTGGGCTTTATCCTGCGTGGCGACGTCTACCATGTGATACTCGGTCTGATGTCGGCTCCCTTCCTATTCGCGATCAAACGCTTCGCCGATGTGGTTAGGGAGGTGCTTTTCGCCGCTTTGTCCGAGGAGAAGAAGGCGAACCGCCTCGCCCAGCGCTTCAATCGGGCGCTGAACACCATGTCGCATGGCCTTGTCATGCTCGGCCCTGACGGCCGGGTGGCGGTGGCCAACGCCGAAGCCGCGCATCTGATGTCGCTCAAATCGCCGGACGCGCTGCTCGGGCGATCGATCCACGGTCTGCTGATGCGCGGTGTTGCCGGCGGCATGCTGGCGCCGAAGGACTGCCGCTACATCGAAGCCCAGCTTACACGCGCCCTGCGCGAAGGCCGCGACCGCAAGGTTCTCGTCTCGCTCGCGAACGGTCAGCACTATGAGTTCTCGGCGCGCGAGGGTAGCCAGGAACTGGGCGTCATCACCTTTGAGGATGTGACTGCCCGCGTCGAGGCGGAGGACAAAATCCGCTCCATGGCGCGCTACGACAGCCTCACCGGCCTGCCCAACCGCGCCTATTTCCATGAATTGATCGAAGAGGCGATGGCGTCGGGCGACCTCGAGCGTCTCTGCGGGCTCGCCGTGCTCGACCTCGACGACTTCAAGAGTGTCAACGACACGCTTGGGCACCCGGTCGGCGACGGATTGATCTACGCCGTCGCGGAGCGGCTGGCGGCGATCGCCGGACCAGGCGTCACCGTCAGCCGTTTCGGTGGCGACGAGTTCATGATCTTCTTCGACCGTGTCGAGGACGCGAGCCATCTGACCAGCCAAATCGACGAGATTTTCATTGCGCTTCAGGGCGAGGTCGACGTCGCCGGCCATGGACTGCGTATCCAGGCCAGCGGTGGCGCGGTGCTATCACGGGTCAGGGATACCGATGTCGACGCCATGATCGTCAAGGCAGACCTGGCGCTCTACAAGGCCAAGGAACTCGGCAAGAACACTTGGCGGCTGTTCGAGGCATCGATGGAAGCCGCTTTCCGCAATCGTCAGCTGATGAAGGCGGATCTGCGCACCGCGGTGGAAAGCAAGGGGTTGCGAGTGGTCTACCAGCCGATCGTGGCGATGAGCACGATGCGCATAGCCAGCTGCGAGGCGCTGTGCCGTTGGGATCACCCCAATCTCGGACCGATTTCGCCCAGCATCTTCATTCCGCTGGCGGAAGAGATGGGCATCATTTCCGAGATCAGCACGTTTGTCCTGCATGCGGCGTGCACCGAGTGCGCCAAATGGCCCATACAGACCAGTGTCTCGGTCAACCTCTCGGCCAAGGACTTTCGCAACCGCGACGTTGTCCAGAAGGTTCGCGATGCGCTCGCCAGTTCCGGCCTCGCCGCCGACCGTCTGGAGATCGAGGTCACCGAGACGGCGCTGCTCGACGACAAGTCGCTGACGCGTCAATATATCGAGGAACTAAAGCGGCTTGGCGTGCGCATCGCGCTCGACGATTTCGGCACCGGCTATTCGAGCCTGAGCTATCTCCACAAACTGCCGCTCGACAAGATCAAGATCGACCGTTCCTTCCTGATGGATGTTACCCAGAACAGCCGTTCGCTCGAACTGCTCAAAGGCATCGTCAATCTATCGCGGCCGCTGGGGCTTTCGGTGACCGTTGAGGGCGTCGAGACTTTCGAGCAGCTCAAGATCCTGGCCTTGAAGGTCAAGCCGGACCTGGTTCAGGGATTCCTGTTCGGCTCGGCGCTAAGCGCGTCCGGTATCGAGACCATGTCGAGCACGGTCTGGCCCTTCGCCAAGGACATCAAGACGGCCAGGAGAGCGACGCATCGCTGATTCTGCCGGAAAATGTTGTACTTTAGTATAATTTTAACCATTATTAACCTTAATAGATGGTAAACGATCTCTATCTTGTTTTCATCTTTACATCTTACGACCCTGCCGTAGTGTTGATCGTGGCGGCATTTTTCGGGGACTGAGTTCATGGTTGTTGAGTTGACTTCGCCTCGCCAGGCGGCGGGCGCGGGCGGGACTAACGTGTCTGACGATATGTCCGGCTTTGCCAGGAATGTCTCGGCGATGCTCGAGCGGACGGAATATCGCCGCTGCGACAAGGGCGAAGATCTCGAAGACATTTACAGGTTGCGCTACAAATCTTATCGTCTGAGCGATATGGTCCCAGAGAATCCCGACCATATTGTGCATGACGAGCTCGACGAAGCGGCCAATTGCTCCAAGTTCGGAATCTATATCGACGGCGTTCTGGTCAGCACGTTGCGTATTCACCATGCCTGCAGCGCCACGCCGCAGTCGCCTTCCACGACGGTTTATGGCGACATATTGCGCCCCATGCTGGCGTCTGGTGTGCATTTTGCCGACCCCAGCCGCTTTGCCGCCGATCCGGACTGGTCGCGGGTCTATCCGCAAATTCCGTATCTGACGCTGCGCCTCGCTGGCATGGCATGCTTCTACTTCGACGCGCCTTATTGTCTCTCCACCATTCGCCCGGAACATGCAGGCTTCTATCGTCGCATTTACTGTTCCGAGCAGATTGGCGAATTGCGCGATTATCCGGGCTTGAATTACAAGGTCGTGCTCTACCGCGCCAACGTCAGCGCCATTCGCGAACGATCTTTCTCCCGGTTCCCGTTCTTTCGGTCGACACCGATGGAGCAGCGCATGCTGTTTGAAACACCTAGTGCCGGTGAACTCGCGCCACTGACCATTCTGCCGACCGCCAAATACTACCGCGAAGCCGCCTGACCTTGGCAAATTTAGAGCGCGGCTGGAGCTTTCGGACCGCTTTGGCGTTCTGGGAGGCGCGCCGGTGGCGCGTGGACGACGTCAATCTGCATCGCTTCGGCGGCAATTCTATCGAGAGGAACCCGACATGACCATTTCCACGCTCGCACTCACCCCACTGATCTCGCTGATTGCCGGCGTGCTGATCCTGGTGATGCCGCGACTCCTCAACTACATCGTCGCGCTCTACCTGATCGTCGTCGGCCTGCTTGGGCTGTTTCCGCAGCTCGCCGGCTGATGTGACAAGCCTCAGCCGCTGGAAGCGCAAGGCGGCAGCCACGGTCACCTCAGCAACGTCCTCCCTGCATCTGCCAGCTTCAACTTTCCTTTGAGGCTGTTGTCTCCGGCGATGCGGCAATAGCGCCATTGCCCTCGGCCTGGCTTTTCGCTATGTGCCTGAAAGATGTCTTCGAAGGGGTATTCCTATGGCTGATCACTCGCCGACCGGTCCTGTCGAGCTAGGCGCGAAGATGGACTATGCCGAGCACGACCGCACCTATGCCGGCTTTCTTAGGCTCGCGAAATACGGATCGCTATTTTGCCTTGCCGTGCTTCTGGCAATGGCCTTCGGCTTCTTTGCGGGCGGCTTCTTCTCGGGATTTGTCCTGTTCGTTCTGATCCTCGCCGTCGGCGCTTTCATTCTCCGGTAAATTCTTCAAAACCCCTTGCCCGCGACATCGCCGGAAGTCCGGCCGGCGTCCTGCGCAGACAGGTTCCAGCCGAAAGGATCATGCGTTGGGACAGACGGTTTTCATCCCTCGTGAGCTCGATGCGAACGAGCCGCGTGTTGCTGCCTCGCCCGACACGGTGAAGCGGCTGGCGGGGCTGGGGTTCGACGTGATCGTCGAAAGCGGCGCCGGCACGGCATCGCGCATCCCCGACGAGGAGTTCGCCAAGGCCGGCGCTGTGATCGGCAAGGTGGGCGATGTCGCCAAGGCCGATGTGGTGCTGAAGGTGCGCCGGCCTGATCAGACGGAACTGAAGGCCTATCGCCCGGGCACTGCGGTCATCGCCATCATGGATCCCTACGGCAACGATGCTGCCGTCGACGCTCTGGCAAGGGCTGGCGTCACCGCCTTCTCGATGGAGTTCATGCCGCGCATCACCCGGGCGCAATCCATGGATGTCCTGTCCAGCCAGGCCAACCTCGCCGGCTATCAGGCGGTGATCGACGCCGCTGCCGAATATGACCGGGCGCTGCCGATGATGATGACGGCGGCCGGCACCGTGCCGGCGGCGAAAGCCTTCATCATGGGCGTCGGCGTCGCCGGCCTGCAGGCCATAGCGACGGCAAGGCGGCTTGGCGCCGTCGTCACCGCTACAGACGTGCGGCCCGCCGCCAAGGAACAGGTTGCCTCGCTCGGCGCAAAGTTCCTGGCGGTCGAGGATGAGGAGTTCAAGGCGGCCGAGACGGCTGGCGGCTACGCCAAGGAAATGTCTAAGGAATACCAGGCCAAGCAAGCGGCGCTGACCGCCGAGCACATAGCCAAGCAGGACATCGTCATCACCACCGCGCTGATCCCCGGCCGTCCGGCGCCGAAGCTGGTTTCAGCCGCAATGGTCGCCTCGATGAAGCCGGGCTCGGTGATCGTCGATCTCGCGGTCGAACGTGGCGGCAATGTCGAAGGCGCCGTGCCCGGGCAGGTGGTGACCACTGCCAACGGGGTGAAAATCGTCGGCCATCTCAACGTACCGGGCCGCGTCGCGGCCTCCGCCTCGCTGCTCTACGCCAGGAACCTCTTTGCGTTCCTCGAGACACTGGTCGACAAGAACACGAAGACGCTTGCCATCAACCGCGACGACGAATTGGTCAAGGCAACGATGCTGACCGATGGCGGCCAGGTCGTGCATCCGACCTTCATCGGCAAGCCGGCGGTGATGATCGCCTCGGCCGAGCCTGCGAAGCCCGCTGCAAAGAAAGCTGCCGCACCCAAGAAACTTGCCGCACCCAAGTCGTCCGCTAATAAGTCGAAAGGGATCGCGTGATGGACCAGACCTTGCAGAAAGCCCTCGACCAGCTCGATCAGGCGACCGCCGCAGTCCGGCTCGCGGTGCAGGATCTGGCCATAGCTCCAGGCGGCACCGCGGCGGCGGGCGACGTCGCGCACGCGCTGTCCGGCGGGGCGATCGATCCCTTCGTCTTTCGCTTCGCCATTTTCGTCCTGGCGATCTTCGTCGGCTATTACGTCGTCTGGTCGGTGACGCCGGCGCTGCACACACCGCTGATGGCCGTCACCAACGCCATCTCCTCGGTCATCGTCGTCGGCGCGCTGCTTGCTGTCGGCATCTCGGCATCCGGCATCGCCACCGGCTTCGGTTTCGTCGCGCTGATGCTGGTCTCGGTCAACATCTTCGGCGGCTTTCTCGTCACCCAGCGCATGCTGGCGATGTACAAGAAGAAGGACAAGTAGAGCGACATGAACGCCAACTTCGCCTCCTTCCTCTATCTGGTCTCCGGCATCCTGTTCATCCTGGCATTGCGCGGCCTGTCGCACCCGACCACCAGCCGTAAGGGCAACATGTACGGCATGATTGGCATGGGGATCGCCATTGCCACCACGCTGGCGCTGGCGACCCCTTCGGCGGGAGGCTTCGGTCTCATCGTGCTCGGTCTTTTGATCGGCGGCTCGGTCGGCGCGGTCACCGCACGACGCATCGCCATGACCTCGATGCCGCAGCTGGTCGCCGCCTTCCACTCGCTGGTTGGCCTTGCCGCCGTCATGGTGGCGGCTGCCGCCGTCTATGCGCCGGAAAGCTTCGGCATCGGCACCGTCGCCGACATCCACGCCCAGGCGCTGATCGAGATGAGCCTCGGCGTCGCCATCGGCGCCATCACCTTCACGGGCTCGGTCATCGCCTTCCTCAAGCTCGACGGTCGCATGTCGGGCAAGCCGATCATGATCGGCGGCCGCCATTTCATCAACGCCGCCCTCGGTATCGGGCTGATCGTACTGATCGTGCTGCTGGTCACCACCGAGTCCAAACTGGTGTTTTGGCTGATCGTGGCGGCATCGCTTGTTCTGGGCGTCCTTCTCATCATCCCGATCGGCGGCGCCGACATGCCGGTCGTCGTCTCGATGCTGAATTCCTATTCGGGTTGGGCGGCTGCGGCACTCGGGTTCACGCTCGGCAATCTGGCGCTGATCATCACCGGCGCGCTGGTAGGCTCGTCCGGCGCGATCCTTTCCTACATCATGTGCAAGGGCATGAACCGCTCGTTCATCTCGGTCATCCTCGGCGGCTTCGGCGGCGAGACTTCCGCCACTGCCGACGACGGCATCGAGCGCACGGTCAAGCAGGGCTCGGCGGACGATGCCGCCTATCTGATGATGAACGCGCAGAAGGTCGTCATCGTGCCGGGCTACGGCATGGCGGTCGCCCAGGCGCAGCACGCGCTGCGCGAGATGGCCGACAAGCTCAAGGCCGCCGGTGTCGACGTGAAATACGCCATTCATCCGGTCGCCGGTCGCATGCCCGGCCACATGAACGTGCTCCTGGCCGAAGCCAACGTGCCTTACGACGAAGTGTTCGAGCTGGAGGATATCAACTCCGAATTCGCGCAGGCCGACGTCGCCTATGTCATCGGCGCCAACGACGTCACCAACCCGTCCGCGCGCGACGACAAGGCGTCGCCGATCTACGGCATGCCGATCCTCGACGTCGACAAGGCCCGCACCTGCCTGTTCGTCAAGCGCTCGCTCGGCTCGGGCTATGCCGGCATCGACAACACGCTGTTCTACAAGGACGGCACCATGATGCTGCTCGGCGACGCCAAGAAGATGACCGAGGAGATCGTCAAGGCCATGGATCACTGATCCGGGTTGGCGGCGCCGATACATCGCTAGTTGCTCGAAACAAAAGCCTGGCCCCGCGCCGGGTTTTTCTTGGCCTGAGCATCCGGCGTCCTTTGCTCTCATGCCGGTTTCAGAGCTACGATGGGCAAATTCTGTTCCGGGATTTGTCATCAATGGAGGCTCTGGTGTCCGACCCTCATCCTGTTGCGTCGCCGGCCAAGACCGGCCCGCTGGCCTCGGGAAAGGCGCAGCGCAAGCTCAGCCAGGCCGTGGTGATCGTGCATGGCATGGGCGAACAGCGACCCATGGGCACGCTGAGAGAATTTGTTCAGGCCGTTTGGAGTCATGATACCGCCCGCGCGCCGTTTTATGCCCATGTCGCCGATCCGGCCAATCCCGGCGGCGAGAAGATCAACCAGAGCTGGATCACGCCCGACAGCCGGACGAACTCGCACGAGCTTCGTCGAATCACCACCCCTTACGATGTCGATGGCCGACGCACCGATTTCTACGAGCTTTACTGGGCCGACATCACCCAGGGCACGACGCGGGGCCGGCTTGCGGCCTGGGTGACGAATCTGCTCTGGCGCAAGCCCGCCGACATTCCGCGCGATGCCCGCGGGCTTTATGTCGTCACGCTTCTGGCCGTCACAACAGTGCTGTGCGCAGCGCTCTTGCTCGCGACGTCTGCCTTGCGAGGAGATATTTTCTGGACCACGGGCACGCTCGTCACCATTCTAGCCTCATTCGTCATCTGGTCGGTGGACCGGTTCGGCCTTCCTTATTTCGGCGATGTGGCCGCCTATGTACGTGCTGAAGCGGCTACGGTCGAGAAGCGCGCGCTTGCCCGCGAACGTGGCCTGACGCTGCTGCGGCGACTTATGATGGACGATGGCTACGACCGGATCGTCCTGGTCTCGCACAGCCTGGGATCGATCATCGCCTATGATCTGCTGCAGATATTGTGGGCCGATTTCAGGCCCCGAAAGCTAGAGGCTGTCCGCGACAAGGCGAGGCTGAAAGCGATCCGCGCCGTCGACAAGGTCACGCTCAACGCCGATGGTTCCGCATGGCCCGACAGCTTGGATGATTTTTCCGGATTCCGGCGAGATCAATGGGAACTCTACCGCCAACTCCGCGCCAGGGACGACGATCATCCGTTGTCATGGAAGATCAGCGATTTCGTTACGCTTGGCAGCCCGCTGACCCACAGCGAATTTCTGGTGACCTACAATCTCGCCGAATTCAGGCGCGGCATCGCTGAGCGGCTGTTCTCGGCATGCCCGCCGATCGCCGATACGGCGGCCGGTGGAACCGTCCTCTATCAGGAAGGGCGCAGCCGTTCGGGCAAGCCGCAGCGAGCGGTGCATCATGGCGCGGTGTTTGCCGCGACACGTTGGACCAACATCTTCGACAGGGGCAATGGCTGGTTGACCGGCGACCCGATCGCCGGACCGATGGCGGAAAATTTCGGCCCCGGCGTGGAGAACATCCGGGTCGAGCTGCGCGGCTCGCTTGGCCGCGTCTTCACCCACAGGCTCTACTGGTCGCTGAAGGCGACCGGCGTCGAGGTCGCCGCAGCCGCCGGAAAGCCGCCGCGCTCGCATATCGATGTGCTGCGCGACACGGTCGATCTCGGCCGCAAACTGGAGCCAAGCCAGGCGGCACCGACGAGTGCTCAATCGGCGGCGATCACGCCGTCAAACCAACCGGTCGATGCCGGGGCACAGATCCCGGCACCGATAGTCCCCGTCAAGCACCCATCAACGGTTGGTCAGGAAGACCGCCTCCTCGTCGTCGCGTTGCCTGCCGCCAAGTGCCGCCGCGGCGCTCGCGATGAAGGCGCCGACGACCAGCGACAGTGCGCCAAGCAGCGCGAAGGTGGCACCGGCTTTCCTGGCGGTATCGGCAGCCTGCTGGGCCTGGACCTTCGCCTCCTCGACCCGGGCAAGCACCGCATCGACACGAGCCCTGGCGTCCGGTTCCGACAGTCCGGTGCGGGCAGCCACCAGCTGCGACAGATAGGTCTTATCGTCGGCAGACACTTCGCCTGCTGCTGCGCTCGCGATCAAAATGCGCGAAGCCTGCGCTGTTGCCGCCGCATCATTTTCCGGATTGGCGGCAGCAAGCCTGGCCGCATCGGCCGGGCGGAACAACGCATCGACGAAGTACGACGTTGCGTTATCGGTCGCGGCGCCTCCGGCGTTTGCAGTACTACCTGCCGAAGCGCCCATTGCCGCGCCCGACGCGACTGTCGAAGCGGCCTGGACGCCGGTTCCGACAGCTGCGGAAAGCGCCGAGCCGAGCACGCCGGCGACGAGCAACGTCGCAAGCGCCCAGGCGAGGAAGCCGTGGGCGGTATCGCGGAAAAAGACTTCGTCGTTGTGGACGTCGACCCATTTGGTGCGTAGGCGCCCGGCAAGATAACCGCCGAGAGCCGACGACAGCCACTGCACGATGATCAGCCACGCAGCGGTGGAGGCCGCGAAAGTTGTGACCGAGGTGCTCAAGCCGGACCACGGCGAAACCATGGTCAGCCCGAGCCCGGAGCCGAGCAGCATCAGGATCAAGGTTAGCGCCGAGGCAGCAAAGGCGCCGGCTACGATCGGCCCCCAGCTGACAGCGGTGGAAGAGGATTCCGTCGGTGCGGAAACGTCGACAGCCGTTAGGGTTGACTGCATGTCAGCCCCCTACCGTGCGAAAAGCAGTATGAGAATAATGATCGGAATCGGGATTCCGAGAAGCCAGAGCAAAATGCCACGTCCCATAAGTGCCTCCTGCGCGATTGTGATCAATCACAATGCCTTGGAAGCCTTTCCGTTCCGGCCGGTCCTCAGTGACCCTTGTTGCAGCAGGCATCATTGGTAGGCCAGGCCTGCCAATGATGCTCACGCGCCTGAAATTGAGCGTCGGGCCTGGGCTCTAAATATCCAGATTGGCGACCGACAGCGCGTTTTCCTGGATGAACTCGCGCCTAGGCTCGACCTCGTCGCCCATCAGCCGCGAAAACAGCGAGTCGGCGTCCGTCGCGTCGTTGACCTTGACCTGTAAGAGCGAGCGCACATTCGGGTCGAGGGTGGTTTCCCAGAGCTGCTCGGCGTTCATTTCGCCGAGGCCCTTGTAGCGCTGCATGGTCAGGCCCTTGCGGCCGGTGGCAAACACGGCGTTGAGCAGCGCCAGCGGTCCCGAGATGGTTTCGGACAAATCCTTGCGGCGCAGCACTGGCGGCTCGCCATAGACTTCTGCCAGGCGCGGCGCATAGCGGTCGAGCTGACGGGCGTCGGCCGAATTGATCAGCGCGAGATCGAGATGCGCGAATTCCTTGACGCTGCGCACCGTGCGCTCGAACACATAGCCGCCGACGCCTTCGTTTGAGGTCGACATGCGGCCGGTCCAGCCGCGTTCGGTGTCCTCGGCGATGATGTCGAGGCGGCGGGCGACGCGATCGGCCATGGCGTTGGCCTGGCCGAGATCGGTGAAGACGTCAGGGTTGAGCGCGCCGGCGATCGCCGCCTGCTCGACCACGCCTCTGTTATAGCGGGTGTGCAGCCCGTTGATGAGCTGGCGCACCGCCAGCGCATCGTCGATGGCGCTGCGCAGGTCCTGCCCGGCCCGCACCTCGCCGGTGCTGAGCGCAAGCGACGCCTCTTCCAGCCCTGAGCTGATCAGGAATTCCTCGAAGGCGCTTTCGTCCTTGATGTATTGCGAGCTCTTGCCGCGCGTCACCTTATAGAGTGGCGGCTGGGCGATATAGAGATGGCCGCGCTCGATCAGTTCCGGCATCTGCCGGAAGAAGAAGGTCAGCAGCAAGGTGCGGATGTGGGCGCCGTCGACGTCGGCGTCGGTCATCAGGATGATCTTGTGGTAGCGCAATTTATCGGCGTTGAACTCGTCCTTGCCGATCGAGGTGCCGAGCGCGGTGATCAGCGTGCCGATCATGTCGGAGCCGAGCATGCGGTCGAACCGGGCCCGCTCGACGTTGAGGATCTTGCCGCGCAGCGGAAGAATGGCCTGGTTCTGGCGCGAACGGCCGCCTTTGGCCGAACCGCCGGCGCTGTCGCCCTCGACGATGAAGATTTCGGACTTCGCCGGGTCGCGTTCCTGGCAGTCGGCCAGCTTGCCGGGCAGCGAGGTGACGCCGAGCGAGCTCTTGCGGGTGATGTCGCGCGCCTTGCGCGCGGCTTCGCGCGCCGCTGCCGCCTGGATGACCTTGTCGATGACCACCTTGCCCTCGGTCGGATGCTCTTCGAGCCAGGTGCCGAGCGCCTCGTTGACGAGCCCTTCCACCACCGGGCGGACCTCGGACGAGACCAGCTTGTCCTTGGTCTGCGACGAGAATTTCGGGTCGGGAACCTTGACCGACAGCACCGCCGTCAGCCCTTCGCGGCAATCGTCGCCGATCAGCGCCACCTTCTCCTTCTTGGTGAGGCCTGAGGATTCGCCATAGCCGGTTATCTGGCGCGTCAGCGCGCCGCGGAAGCCGGCAAGATGCGTGCCGCCGTCGCGTTGCGGAATGTTGTTGGTGAAGGCCAGCACGTTCTCGTGATAGCTGTCGTTCCACCACATGGCGACCTCGACGGTGATGCCGTCGCGCTCGGCTTTGATCGCAATCGGCTTGTCGATCAGCGGTTTCTTGACGCGGTCGAGATATTTGACGAACTCCTCGAGCCCGCCATCATAATGCAGTTCATGGCGCACGACGTCGGCATGGCGGGCATCGGTCAGAACGATGCGCACGCCGGAATTCAGAAAGGCGAGTTCGCGCAGCCGGTGCTCCAGCGTGCCGAAGTCGAACTCGACCATGGTGAACGTCTCGGCTGACGGGAAAAAGGTGATCTCGCTGCCGCTGCGCCCCTCATAGGTGCCGGCAACCTTGCGCTGTTCGTAGGTGCCGGTGACCTTCAGCGGGGCGTCGGCATTGCCGTGCGTGAAGCTCATCTCGTAGATTTGGCCGTTGCGGCGGATTTTCAGCTTCAGCCAGGCCGACAGCGCGTTGACCACCGAGACGCCGACGCCGTGGAGGCCGCCGGACACCTTGTAGGAGTTCTGGTCGAACTTGCCGCCGGCATGCAGCTGCGTCATGATCACTTCGGCCGCCGAAATGCCTTCGCCGGTGTGGATATCGGTCGGAATGCCGCGGCCATTGTCGATGACCGTCACCGAACCATCGGGGTTGAGTGTTACCGTGACGAGGTCGGCATGGCCGGCCAGCGCTTCATCGATGGCGTTGTCGACGACCTCGTAGACCATGTGATGCAGGCCCGAGCCGTCGTCGGTATCGCCGATATACATGCCGGGCCGCTTGCGGACGGCGTCCAACCCCTTCAAAACTTTGATGGAATCGGCGCCGTACTCGGCCTCAGCGCCGTTGGCGTTGTCGATCTGATCGCTCATGAAAACCTGTCTGGTTGATGCCGCACGTCCAGCGCAAAAAATCGGCTCCGAATCGCGCGTCCTTGATGTCCTAGATATAGGTGCAAAAGGCGGTTTTTCCAAGGTTTGCAAGCATTTCCGAATGGAAGAAGAGCACGCCTGGCCGGCCAGGGCATCGGACCCAAAAGTGGAGCCGGTTTGGGAGCGGCGGGTGCATCTCCTTTGCCGTTCGGCGTCATGGACGCTAGCCTTGCTAGCCACTACATTGAGGTGACCAGCGGAGCACGCCATGGACAGTCAGCCCGCCCCCTTCGTCCCGCCGGCGCCGAAGCCGCGTACCTCGCCGCCTTCGACGCTGGAGATGATCCGCATCGTCTACCGCAATCCGCTCGAATTGTGGGGCGAGCCGACCTACAACGAACCCTGGATATCGGTCACCGGCATTGGCGGGCCGCTGGTGATCGCCAACGAACCCGGCCTCATCCGTCACGTGCTGGTCGACAATGCCAAAAACTACAAGATGGCGACGGTGCGCCAGATGATCCTGCGGCCGATCCTGCGCGACGGCCTGCTGACGGCTGAGGGCGAGGTATGGAGGCGCTCGCGCAAGGCGATGGCGCCAGTGTTCACGCCGCGCCACATCTTCGGTTTTGCCGAGCCGATGCTGAGGCGCACGCGGGAGTTCGTCACGCGCTACGAGGGCGGCGGCACGTCGGACATCGCTCACGACATGACGCTGCTTACCTTTGACATCCTGGCCGAGACGCTGTTTTCCGGTGAGATATCAGGCGAGCCAGGCAGCTTCGCCAAGGAGATCGATCGGCTGTTCGAGACCATGGGCCGGGTTGATCCGCTCGACCTGTTGCGGGCGCCCGACTGGCTGCCGCGCCTGACCCGCATCCGCGGCCGCAAGACCATGGCCTATTTCCGCAAAATCGTCACCGACACTGTCAACATGCGCGAAGAGCGGCTCCAGCGCGAACCAGACAAGGTGCCGCAGGATTTTCTCACGCTTTTGCTCAAGGCGGAGGGACCGGACGGGCTGACGCGCGCCGAGGTCGAGGACAACATCATCACCTTCATCGGCGCCGGCCATGAGACCACGGCTCGTGCGCTCGGCTGGACGCTCTACTGCCTGGCCGAAGCGCCTTGGGAGCGCGAGAGGATAGAGCGCGAAATCGACGCGGTGCTGGCGCGCGAGCCCGACCCGACAAAGTGGCTCGACGCCATGCCGTTCACCCGCGCCGCCTTCGAGGAGGCGCTCAGGCTTTATCCGCCGGCGCCGTCCATCAACCGCGAGCCGATCGAGCCTGAAACCTGGAACGGCCTCTACATACCGAGGCGCGCCGCGGTGCTGGTCATGCCCTGGGTCGTCCACCGTCATCGCAAGCTGTGGGACAGGCCCGACGCGTTCATGCCCGAACGCTTCCATCCGGGAAATCGCGAAAAGATCGACCGCTTCCAGTATTTGCCGTTCGGCGCCGGTCCTCGCGTCTGCATCGGCGCCAGCTTTGCCATGCAGGAAGCGATCATCGCTCTGGCGATCATGCTGTCGCGCTTCCGCTTCGATACCACGGCTGAGACCAAACCGTGGCCGGTGCAGAAACTGACGACGCAACCGCAGGGCGGCCTGCCGATGCAGGTCACGCGGCGCCTTTAGTGAGCGCCTGATTGGCTAAGCCGCCGTTTTGCGCTGGAACTGGCCCGCGGGCCGGTAGCGCCAGAGATAGCTCGGCAGGATGCTGCCGATCGACTGTGGCTGGATGTCGAGGCCGGCGAGCGTCCTGTTTTCCCTGATGGCCGCTTCCGACACGATGTTGTGCTGGCGCAACTGCAGGACCTGATCCTTGGTCAGCAGCGGATTGGGCAACAGGCCGAGGATCGAAGCCTTCATGTTGGCCAGCCACCATGGCACCGACACCAGAAGCCGCTTGCGGTCGGTGAGGGCAAGCATTTCCTGCATGCATTCTTTGAAGGTGAGCACCTGCGGTCCGCCAAGCTCATAGGTCCGGCCGCCCTGGACTTTGCCGTCGACCGAGCGCGCCACCGCCTCGGCGACATCGCCGACATAGACAGGCTGGAATTTGGTTTGCCCACCGCCGATCAGCGGCAGGACCGGCGAATAGCGCGCCATATTGGCGAACCGGTTGAAGAAACTATCCTCCGGCCCGAAATTGATCGACGGCCGGAAGATGACGGCGTCCTCGATCGTCTCCAGAACCGCCTTTTCGCCGAGCGCCTTGGTGCGCGCATACTCCGATTGTGCGTTCAGATCGGCGCCCAGCGCCGAAATATGGGTGAGGCCGGCGCCGACGGCGCGCGCCGCTTCGGCGACCGCCCGTGCTCCGAATTCGTGGACGGGCGTGAATTTCTGCCGGCCGCTCTCATGCAGGATGGCCACCAAATTGACGACGTGGTCGGCGCCCTGCACGGCACGGTCGATCGACCAGCGCACGCGAACATTGGCCTGCACCGGCTGGATCTGGCCGACATTGCCGAGCGGCTGCAGATGGCCGGCGAGATCGGGCCGGCGGCAGGCGACCCTGATGCGGTAGCCGCGCCTGGCCAGCGCCCGCACGACGTGACGGCCGACAAAGCCGGAGCCGCCGAACACGACGACGAGCTTTGGGGTCTGCAGGATTTCGGTCATTGCGGGCTCCGGCGCACTTTTCCAGATTTACTGGTGCTTGACTGAAGCCGTTTCTTAGTCCGTTTCGCACCAAAGGCAAAGGGCGTCGATAAGTCGCCGGGGAGCCCTGTTTTCGACCGCGTCAGAACGCCCTGCCGATGCGTGCGTCGACCGATTGGCGATTGCCGCCGCGAATGACGAAGAAGAACAGGATCGCCGCCCACAGCAGCGATTTTTCAGCGCCCGAAAAGCCCTGGCCCATGGTGACCCAGTGGAACCAGACGGTGACCAGAAGCACGAACATTCCGGCGAAGGCGGCCGGGCGTGTCAAGAGGCCTATGGCGATGAAAACGCCTCCGAAGAACTCGGTGCATGCCAAGAGCAGGGACCAAAATGCGCCCGGATAGAAGCCGAGGCCCTCCACCATCTCGGCGGCGCCAAACGGATCGGTGATCTTCTGCGAACCATGGATGGTGAGGAAGATGCCGGCTACCGCACGCAGGATGGTTTCAGAGGTGGTGTGCAGCGCCGCATAAAGGCTGCCAAGAGCCGGGACGAAAAGGCTTCTTCTGGAATTATCGGTGCTTGCGGACATTGGGGCTCCTCTTTTGCTGCTTCGCGCAAACACCCGACCACCTCGGTCCAAGTCAAATGAACAAAAGTTGACTAGAAAACGCGTGTTAACTTACCAGATGCGAGAGAACGCAGAAAACCCCGCCGAAGCGGGGTTTTTCCGGGTGACTTCCAAGGTCAGAGTCAGGGTCCGACAAGGCCTGACCTGAGACGGTGTCAAGGCGACGGCGTGAGACGCCCGTCCCAGCCCTGGCGACCAGATGTCACCGCCCGGGCAAACCCCACCCCGGACAAGCATTGGTCGCGGCACAGCGCGAAAAGGTTCAACAACGGCGAAAAAATCGCCGACAAATTTTAGGAAGAGTACCGGGCGGCGAACTCGGAGATGCGCTGGACCACGGCTTTCGGAGCCGTTATGCCCCGTGCCGCCGCCTTTTCTGCCGCTTCGGCGCGGGCACGGCCGGGCACATGCACGCCGTAGCGACGGCGCAACCGTTCGAGCTGGTCTTTCATGCGGTTCTCGAAATCCTGATCGAGCAGCTTGGGCTCGACGGCCAGCACGAAGAGGCCGGTTCCCGGGCTGTCCGGTCCGCCACTGAACCATGGCGCATCGAGCGACCAGTTGGCGCCCGATAGGCCCGCCGCCAGCACTTCGACCATCAGTGCGATGTTGGCGCCGCGCTGGCCGCCGAAGGCAAGCATCGCGCCTTTCATCGCGGCGGCGGGATCGGTGGTCGGGTTGCCGCTCGCGTCCAAGGCCCAGCCTTCAGGAATTTTCTTGCCGTCCTCGGCCGCCTTGCGGATGTTGACGAAGGCAGTGGCGCTCGACGACTGGTCGATTACCAGTGGCGTTCCGTCGGCGGCGGGCGCGGCGAAGGACATCGGGTTGGTGCAATAGACCGGCTTGACCGAGCCCGAGCCGGCAAGCACGGCCGGTCCGTTGGTCGCGGCGAAGGACACCAGCCCCTGCGCGGCCAGCCGCCCGGTGAAATAGCCGAGCGCGCCGCATGTATAGGCGTTCTTCTGCGAAAAGATGGCAACGCCGAACAGGCGCGCCGCCTTGGCGAGATCGTCGATCGTGCGGTCGAAGCCGGTATGCGCCAGACCGCCGCGCGCGTCGGAGAGATAGATCGCCAAAGCCGGCCTTGTGATGACCGGCTCGGCCTTGCCGTCGATGCGGCCGGCCTCCAGCGCTTCGAGATAGTCGATGAAATGCGACAGTCCGACCGTCGACAGACCTTCCGCCTCGGCCGCTACGATGGAGGCTGCGAGCGACTGCGCCGCTTCTTCATTGGCGCCGGCACCGAGCGCCGCCATCCGGCACAGCCCTGTCGCCTGGTCGAGACTGAGTTGCATTGTAGCTGCCCTGAATTCGCGACTTTAACTGCTTTAGCCTAGTTTGTTCGGGATCCGCGCCTCGATCTTGCCGAGGGCGAAGACCAGGATGCCGGTGATCGCCATATAGACCAACGCCAGGAGCAGCAAGGGTTCATAGGTGAGGAAAGTGCTCTGCCTCACCTTGGAAGAGACGGCGAATATGTCGATTACGCTGATGGTCGCCACCAGCGGCGTCGATTTCAGCTGCAGCACGGTTTCGCCGGTCAGCGTCGGCAGCGCCCGGTAGATGGCTTGCGGCAGCCAGATCCGCCGGAGGATCTTCCAGCGGCTCATGCCGAAGGCACGCGCCGCTTCCAACTGTCCTTTCGGCACCCCGGCAAAGGCACCCCGCATCACCTCCCCCTCGTAGCCGGCGAAGGACAAGGTCAGCGCCAGGACGCCATAGGGCCACGCCTGCCTGAGATACGGCCACATCCAGGACTCGCGAATCCATGGATACTGTGGAAACAGCGAGCCGAGCCCATAGTAGAGCAGCCAGAGTTGCAGCAGCAGCGGCGTTCCCCTGATGACGGTGCAGAAAGCCTTTGCAGGCGCCGCAAGCCAGAAGGGGCCGGCAGCCTGCGCCAGCCCGAGCGGCACGGCGAGCAGGAAGCCCAGCGTGCAGGTGACGGCGAGAATCCAGAGTGTGCGCCAGAGGCCGACAAGCGCCATTTCGTAATATTGTGGCAGCCAGTCCCAGCGCATGAAGAAGGCGGCCGCGAGAACCAGCGCCAGCGCTATCAGGACCAGGACAATGCGGTGCGGCTGCAGCCACAGCGACGCTCGCGCAACATTGATGATGATTGCTTCGCCGGCCATCAACGCGCCTCCTTGAGGGAGGGCATGCCGCGCCGAGCCCAGAGTTCGATGCGGCCGATGATCAGATTGGAGACCAGCGTCAACAGGAGATAGATCACGCCTGCGGCGAGGAAGAACGTAAGATAGGCCTTGGTCACGCCCGCCGCTTGCCGCGTCGCCAATGTCAGTTCAAAGAAGCCGACCACCGCGAGCAGGGCGGTGTCCTTGGTGGCGATCAGCCAAAGATTGGCAAGGCCGGGTATGGCGAAGGGCAGCATCGCCGGCATCGTGATGCGTCGCAGCAGGAGGCCGGGAGACATGCCATAGGCGCGCGCGGCTTCGATCTGGCCTTGCGGAATGGCAAGGATCGCGCCACGCATCACCTCGGTCGAATAGGCGCCCTGGACGAATCCGAGCACGGCAATGCCGGCCACCAGCCCGCTGATGTCGATGCGCTGATATCCCATTGCCGTCAGCAACTGGTTGATCAAATCGGTGCCGGCATAATAGAGCAGCAGGATCAGCACCAACTCCGGCACGGCGCGGACGATCGTCGTATAGACCGCCAGCAGATCGCGCACCACGGGTCCGCCGTAGAGCTTGCCGTACGCACCGCAAATGCCGATCACCAGGCCGAGACCGAAAGCACCGGCAGCGATCTCGACCGAGTGGAGCAGTCCGACCAGAAGCGTTCCGCCCCAGCCAGGCGGCGTCGGCGAAAGCAGTTCGATGATGCGGGCCACAGAGGCCGGAAAAAATGCGTCGATCAGCGTCGCCCCCGAATTGCTGGCGCCAAAACCGCCGGCGATACCGTCAGCGGAAAGCTTGCATGGGTGGATGTCGACGAAGCCACACGGCGCTGCCGCGCCGCGTGGTTATTCGATCAGGATGCCGTCAGTTCGACTGGGTGTCGGCGCCGTAAATGTCGAAGTCGAAGTATTTCTTCGAAATCTCGTCATATTTGCCGTTCGCGCGGATCGCCTTGATACCGGCATTGATCTTCTCTTTCAGCTCGGTGTCTTCCTTGCGGACACCGGCGCCGACGCCTGGCCCGAGGATCGCCAGATCCGGCGCGACCATGCCCTTCAGATCGCAGCATTGCTTGCCCTGATCCGATTTCAGAAAGGCGTCGAGCGCGATCGAATCGGCCTGCACCGCATCGAGGCGACCGGCGGCAAGATCCTGATTGGCCTCGTCCTGGGTTTGGTATTCCTTGATTTCCGCGGCTTCGGTGAAGTGTTTCTTGACGTAGTCGGCATGCACGGTCGAAACTTGGACGCCGATGATCTTGCCCTTGAGGTCCTCGGGTGCGGAGCCGAACTTCTGATCCTTCGGCCCGATAATGGCGGTCGGCGTGTTGTAATATTTGTCGGAAAAGTCGATCGTCTTCTTGCGCTCGTCGGTGATCGACATGGAACTGGCGATCACATCGATCTTCTTGGTCGTCAGCGCCGGGATGATGCCGTCCCAAGCGACAGGTGTGATGACGCAGTCGAGCTTCTGCTCGGCGCAGACCGCGTTGATGAATTCGATCTCCCAGCCGACCCATTTGCCCGAGGCGTCCGGCGACGTGAACGGCGGATAGGGTTCGGCGGCGACGCCGATCTTGACCGGCTCGGCCTTCGCCGCGCCCATCGCGGCAACGCCGAGCAACAGCGCTGCGGCAAATGTCTTCAGAACGGTCTTCATTTCAATAACTCCCAGTTTGTTGTTGTTCCCGTTTGTCCATCCGCCTCGGCTTAACCGATGTTGCGGATGAATTGCTTCAGCCTTTCGGATTTTGGAGCGCCGAAGATCTGCTCCGGCGGGCCCTCTTCCTCGACCAACCCGTTATAGAGATAGACGACATGCGTCGCGACCTCGCGGGCAAACTTCATCTCATGGGTGACCAGCACCATGGTGCGGCCTTCGCGCGCCAGATCGCCGATCACCTTCAGCACCTCGCCGATCAGTTCCGGGTCGAGCGCGGAGGTCGGCTCGTCGAACAGCATGACGCGCGGATTGATGGCCAGCGCCCGGGCGATGGCCGCACGCTGCTGCTGGCCGCCCGACAGATAGGCCGGATAGACATCGCGCTTTTCGGCCAGGCCGACGCGCTCGAGCAGCTTTTCGGCCTCGGCGATGGCCACATCGCGCTTAACGCCCAGAACATGCACCGGAACCTCGATGACGTTCTCGATCAGCGTCATGTGGCTCCACAAATTGAAATTCTGGAAGACCATGCCGAGCTTGGAGCGGATGCGCTCGATCTGCTTGCGGTCGGCGGGAACGGTGTGGCCATAGCTGTCGGCCTTCATCCGGATCTCCTCGCCATTGACGCGGACGATTCCGCTGGTCGGGTTCTCCAGGCAATTTATGCAGCGCAGCAGCGTCGACTTGCCCGAGCCGCTGCCGCCGATGATGGCGATGACCTCACCGTCGCGCGCCGACAGCGAAACACCTTTCAGCACATGCAGTTCGCCGAATCTTTTGTGCAGGTTCTCGACATGGATGGCTTCGGCGGCATCGTTCTGCGCCGTGTACTTCAGGGCGGGGGCCGTGCCTTGCGCTATCACCTTTTCGGTGCCTCACGAAGCGGCTGGACCCGTCGCTGCTGGAATTTTTTACCCATTACCATCACTGGACAGACTTCTCATTCTCAAGATGGACCGTTCCGCTTGCCTCCGTCAACCATGCTTTTTGGACCATTGATCGCGGCTTGCTGAGTGGCTATTGGCTGGATGGGATATTTCAGGAGCACTTGGTGGGTAAAGCATACGGGTCGCAGTCCATGGCAGGGCCCCTGCAGCGCGTGCTGATGCGGTCCGCCGCAAGCGCCATGCCCCGCGCCAGAGCATCGGAATGGCACTATGGCCCGGGCTTCGATCCGCAAAAGGCCGCTGCCCAGTATGAGGCGCTGACGACGCTGGTTTTGGCATCCGGCGCCGAGATCGAATGGCTGACCGACGCCGATGACGGGCTTGCCGATTCGGTCTTCACGCACGATCCTTCGTTGATGACCGACCACGGCGCCATCATCCTTGCCATGGGCAAGGCGCTGCGCCGGGCCGAACCCGACCTGCACGAGGCGGCCTACAGGCGCATGGGCGTTCCTATAGTTGGCCGCATCGAGCATCCCGGCCAAGTCGAGGGCGGCGATTGCGTCTGGGTGGATCCTCGGACGCTGGCCGTCGGCCGCGGCGTGCGCACCAACCAGGACGGCATCCAGCAACTCGCCAACCTGCTCACACCTAGGGGTATCCAGGTCTACGGTTACGACCTGCCGCTCTGGCATGGCGAGGAGGCCTGCCTGCATCTGATGTCGGTGATCAGTCCGCTCGCCGACGATCTGGCGCTGGTCTATGCACCGCTTTTGCCGGCTGCCTTCTACCAGATGCTGCGGGCGCGAGGCATCCGCCTGGTCGAGGGCGACGCCGAGGAGTTCTTCGCCTCCAACGGTCTCAGCCTCAACGTGCTGCCGACGGCGCCGCTCGAGGTGATCGCCGTTGCCGGCTTCCCGAAGACGGCGGCGGCCATGACCGCCGCCGGCTGCAGGGTTTCGACCTTCGAGGCGGAGGCGCTGTGCATCGCCTGCGAGGGCGGCCCGACGTGCCTCACACGTCCGGTGCTCAGACAATGACGACAGTCGGCGAAGCGCTCATCACTTTGCTCGAAGCCCATGACGTCGACACGGTCTTCGGCATTCCAGGTGTGCATACGGTCGAACTCTATCGCGGGCTGGCGCGCTCGAAGATCCGCCACGTCACCCCGCGTCATGAGCAGGGCGCCGGGTTCATGGCCGACGGTTATGCGCGCGCCAGCGGCAAGCCTGGCGTCGCCTTCGTCATCACCGGACCTGGGCTGACCAACACCATAACCGCCATGGGCCAGGCCCGCGCCGATTCGGTTCCGATGCTGGTGATCTCAGGCGTCAACGCCACGCCGACGCTGGGCAAGGGCCTTGGCCATCTGCACGAACTGCCCGACCAGCGTGGTATGATGGAGAAGGTCGCGCTGTTCTCGCACCGTGTCACCGACGCCGACGAACTGCCAGGCGTGCTTGCCCGCGCCTTCGCGCTGTTTTCGTCATCACGCCCCGGCCCTGTCCATATCGAGATCCCGACCGACATCATGGTCAAGCCAGCCGACGGCATCGCAGCTTTGCTGACCAATGTCGCGCCGCCCGAACCGGATGCGGCGGCGATAGCAGAGGCGGCAGGGCTTTGCGCGGCTGCCCGCCGCCCGCTGATCCTTGCCGGCGGCGGCGCCAAAAGAGCCGAAGCACCGTTGCAGCGCCTTGCCGAAAGGCTTGGAGCGCCGGTTGTCCTGACGGCTAATGCACGCGGCCTGCTGCACCGTCATCCGCTTGGCGTGCCGGCGAGCCCCAGCCTGAAGGCGGTGCGCGCGATGATGGCGGATGCCGACCTGGTCATCGCCGCCGGCACCGAGTTCGGTCCAACCGACTATGACGGATATAGCGACGGTGGCTTTGTCTTGCCGGCCAATCTGATCCGGATCGACATCGGCGCCGACCAGCTTGCCCGCCGACCGGCCCGGATTTCGATCCAGGCCGATTGCGGCGCAGCACTCGAGGCGCTGCTTTCAGAGATTGGGACGGACCAGGCGCCATCAGACGACGGCCCAGCTCGCGCCGCTGCAACAGGGCAAGCGGCCTTTGCCGAAATGGCCCCGGCCCTCCAGGCGCAAACGCGCGCCGTCGAGGCGATCCGCGATGCATTGCCGGGCTCGATCATCGTCGGCGATTCGACCCAGCCGATCTACGCCGCCAACCTCTATTACGACCACGACCGCCCGGGCGGCTGGTTCAACGCCGCCACCGGCTTCGGTGCGCTCGGCTATGGCCCGCCGGCGGCGATCGGTGCGGCCCTTGCCGTGCCTGATGCGCCGGTCGTTTGTCTCACCGGCGACGGAGGTTTCCAGTTCACGCTGCCGGAACTGGGCGCCGCGCTCGACGCCTCGGCGCGGGTGATCTTCGTCGTCTGGAACAATCGCGGCTATCGCGAAATCGAAACCTCGATGCTCGATGTCGGCGTCGAGCCGGTCGGCGTCTCGCCGGCGCCGCCTGATTTCTGCAAGCTGGCCGAGGCCTATGGCATTGCCGCCGAGCGGCTCGCCGGCATCGATCATCTGGCGGACGCACTCCAGCGCGCGCGGGCGACCGGACTGCCGTATGTCATCGAGATCACTGTCGATTGAGTGCTGCGGCAGCGTCTGCTTGGGGATGCGATCCTCGTCGGATGGCCGCCGGCTTAAGGCGCGTAAACGACACTCTGTCATCGAGATTTCGGTTGAGTGATCGCGCGAAAGGCGCGACCTTCGGCGGTGGCGCGGCATAAGAGTGACTGGAGCGGTCGAAGATGACGGATACACTGGACGGCAGGCATGTTGTGGTGACCGGCGGCACCGGAGCGCTCGGTGGCGCGGTTGTCGGCAAACTGCTGGAGCAGGGCGCGGTCTGCCATGTTCCCAATGCCCATGCTGCCGCGCCCGCGCATTTTCCCTTCCCGGCACATGAGCGCGTCAGGCTGGCGCACAATGTCGATCTCGCCGATCCAGCCAAGGTTGATGCGTTCTATGCCAGCGTAACGGATTTGTGGGCATCCATCCATCTGGCCGGTGGCTTTACCGCTGCGCCGGTCGAGAAGATCGAGCCCGCCTCCTTTGCCGAAATGATGGACACCAACGCCCGCACCACCTTCCTGTGCTGCCGCGCGGCGATCCGCTCGATGCTGGAATCTTCCGTGTCGGGCCGCATCGTCAATGTCACGGCCCGCGCCGGGCTCGACCTGCGGCGCGGTTCCGGCATGGTCGCCTATGCCGCCAGCAAGGCGGCGGTCGCCGCAATGACGGTGGCGATGGCGGAAGAACTCAAGGGCAAGGGCATCCTGGTCAACGCGGTCGCGCCCTCGACGCTCGACACGCCGGCCACCCGGGCTGACATGCCAGCAGCCGATTTCAGCAAATGGGTCAGCCTCGAAGCGGCCGCGGAGGCCATTGCCTATCTCGCTTCGCCGGCCAATCTGGCGATGAGCGGCACGCTGGTGCCGCTTTACGGCAGGGCCTGATCTATCTCTTTGTTTGAGCGCGGATTTCCCGGTTTGCCACGCTCGGGTCCGACGCTCTGACCATGGTCAAACAAAAACCCCGCCGGATCGCTCCGGCGGGGTTCTGTTACAAGCCGCGCGCGAGGCGCGGTGCTTGCAGATTTAGCTGCCCTGCTTCTTCAGCGCGGCACCCAGGATGTCGCCCAGCGAAGCGCCGGAGTCGGTCGAGCCGTACTGGGCGACCGCTTCCTTCTCCTCAGCGATTTCCAGCGCCTTGATCGAGACCTGCAGTTTGCGGGTCTTCTTGTCGAAGGCGATGACGCGGGCGTCGACCTTCTGGCCGACCGTGAAGCGCTCGGGGCGCTGCTCGTCGCGGTCACGGCTAAGGTCGGAGCGCTTGATGAAGGTCTCGAGGCCGCTCTCGACGAGCCGCACTTCCAGACCGCCATCCTTGACGCCGGTGACCTCGCAAGTGACGACCGCGTTCTTGCGCAGTTCGCCTGAAGTCGCCGCCTCGCCGGCCGTGTCCTTGGCCAGCTGCTTGATGCCGAGCGAGATGCGCTCCTTGTCGATGTCGACGTCGAGCACCTGCGCCTTGACCATGTCGCCGCGATTGTACTCCTCGATCACCTGCTCGCCCGGACGGGTCCAGTCGAGGTCGGAAAGATGGACCATGCCGTCGACATCGCCTTCGAGGCCGATGAACAGGCCAAACTCGGTCTTGTTCTTGACCTCGCCCTCGACCTGGCTGCCGACCGGATGGCTGCTGGCGAAAGCCTGCCACGGGTTCTCGAGCGTCTGCTTGAGGCCGAGCGAAATGCGGCGCTTGGCCGGATCGACCTCGAGCACCACCACATCGACTTCCTGCGTCGTCGACAGGATCTTGCCGGGATGCACGTTCTTCTTCGTCCACGACATTTCCGAAACGTGGATGAGGCCCTCGATGCCCGGCTCCAGCTCGACGAACGCGCCGTAGTCGGTGATGTTGGTGACGGTGCCCTTGATCTTCTTGCCGATCGGGAATTTCGTTCCGATCTCGGACCACGGATCGCTCTCGAGCTGCTTCATGCCGAGCGAGATGCGGTGGGTTTCCTGGTTGATGCGGATGATCTGCACCTTGACCGTCTGGCCGATGTTGAGGATTTCGGTCGGATGGTTGACGCGACGCCATGCCATGTCGGTGACATGCAGCAGGCCGTCGATGCCGCCGAGGTCGACGAACGCACCATAATCGGTGATGTTCTTGACGACGCCTTCGACCACCTGGCCTTCTTCGAGGTTCTGCACGATTTCCGAACGCTGTTCGGCGCGGCTTTCCTCGAGCACGGTACGGCGCGACACCACGATGTTGCCGCGGCGGCGATCCATCTTGAGGATCTCGAAAGGCTGCGGATTGTGCATCAGCGGAGAGACGTCGCGGATCGGGCGGATGTCGACCTGGCTGCGCGGCAGGAAGGCCACGGCGCCGTCGAGATCGACAGTGAAGCCGCCCTTAACCTGGTTGAAGATGACGCCTTCGACGCGCTCGCCCTTGGTGAACTTCTCTTCGAGACGGACCCAGCTCTCTTCGCGGCGGGCCTTTTCACGGGAAAGCATCGCTTCGCCAAGCGCGTTTTCGATGCGCTCGACATAGACTTCGACCGTGTCGCCGACCTTAAGCGTCGAGTCCTTGCCCTTGACGCCGAATTCCTTCAGCGGCACGCGGCCTTCGACCTTGAGGCCGACGTCGATGATAGCCATGTCCTTTTCGATCGCGGTGATCGTGCCCTTGACGACTTGGCCTTCGCCGGAATGGCCGGCGGAAAATGATTCTTCGAGCAGGCTCGCGAAATCATCGCGAGTGGGGTTTGCAACTGACATAGGTTCTCCTGGAATGCCCCGCATCTATCGCGGGGCGGGCGCCGTGGGTTAGCGTTGCGTTGGCCTGCCGGCGTTCCGGGCTTCAAAAAAGCCCTTGGCCGCCTAAGCGGCAATTCCGGCGCATGAAAAATGCTGGCAGGCTGGTTCGTGCCCGATATGGGTATCTTTTCGCCGCCGGCAATCGGCAGCGGGAGGAAAACCCAGCTCAGGCTTTGTTTCTCTTGGCCAGAACGTCGTCGATGATCGCCTTGGCCGCCAGGAACGCGGCTTCTATAGCCATTTCCGACGTGTCGAGCAAGTGCGCGTCGGCGGCCGGCTTCAACGGCGAGTCGGCGCGACCCATGTCGCGCTCGTCGCGGCGCAGGATATCGGCGAGGATATCGGCGAAATTGGCGGTTCCTCCGATGCTCTCGATCTCGGCCAGCCGCCGCTCTGCCCGCACTTCGGCGCTGGCCCTCACATAGAGCTTGATGTCGGCGTCGGGACAGACGACGGTGCCGATGTCGCGGCCATCGAGCACGGCGCCCGGCGGCGCCTTGGCGAATTCGCGCTGCTTTTCGACCAGTATGCGCCGTACTGACGGGAACACCGCCACTTTCGAAGCCGCCTCGCCGACCGCATGCGCCGACAGCACCGACCGGTCGAGCTTGGCCAGGTCGACCTGGCGGGCTGCGGTTTCGGCAGCCGAGACATTATCGAGCGGCAGGCCGAGCCGAAGCAGCGCATGGGCCACCGCGCGATAGGTGAGGCCGGTGTCGAGCAGGTTCAGCCGGTAATGGTCAGCCAGCCGCCGCGCCAGCGTGCCTTTGCCGGCGCCGGCGGGTCCGTCGATGGCGATGGTGAAGACGTGTGTCATTGGCGGGTCGACGCGACTGAAAGGCGCGATGAATAGGACGAGCGCCGCGATCCTTCCCACCCCCCTCTGTTCTGCCGGACATCTCCCCCGCAAGGGGGGAGATTAGCGGCTTTGGCGCTCCGCTCAATCTTGCAGGGTTGGCGATTTGCGAAAGCCGCGGTGACGGCTGATCTCCCCCCTTGCGGGGGAGATGTCCGGCAGGACAGAGGGGGGTGCTGTCCCGCCAGCATTTCAGTTCGGCTCATAACTGTCACTCGATCTCCGCCCCCAGCCTCTTCATCAACCCCATGAATTCAGGAAAACTCGTCGCGATCATCGCCTGGTCGTCGATAGTGACAGGCTTTTCCGTTGCCAGTCCCATGACCAGAAAACTCATGGCAATACGGTGGTCGAGATGGGTCTGGACGACAGTGTTGGGTCCATTGGGATGTTGACCGAGCCCCTTGCCGCCGGGTTTTCCACGCACCGCCAGTGTGGCCTCGCTCTCGGTACAGTCGACGCCGTTGAGCTTCAGCCCTTCGGCCACTGCCGACAGCCGGTCTGACTCCTTCACCCGCAACTCTTCCAGCCCCTGCATCAGCGTCTCGCCCTCGGCGAAGCTGGCGGCGACGGCAAGCACCGGATATTCGTCGATCATCGTCGGCGCCCGTTCGGGCGGCACGGTGACGCCCTTCAGCTCGGAATAGCGCACGCGCAGATCGGCGACATCCTCGCCGCCTTCATTGCGCGAGTCGAGAACGTCGATCCGGGCGCCCATTTCCTGTAGCGTCAACAAAAGCCCGGTGCGGGTCGGGTTCATCAGCACGTTTTCGATTGTGATGTCCGAGCCTGGCACGATCAGCGCCGCCACCAGCGGGAAGCCGGCCGAGGACGGGTCGCCCGGCACCGCGATCGTCTGGCCGGTGAGCTTGCCCTGGCCCTCGATAAAGATGTGGCGCACGCCGCGCTCGTCGGTCTCGACCGACAGATTGGCGCCGAATCCCTTCAGCATCTTTTCTGTGTGGTCGCGCGTCATCACCGGCTCGATGACGGTGGTGACGCCGGGCGTGTTCAGGCCGGCGAGCAGCACCGCCGACTTCACCTGCGCCGAGGCCATCGGTACGCGGTAGGTGATGGGTGCGGCGTGCTTGGGCCCGTGCAGCGTGATCGGCATGCGGTCGCCGGGCGTCGCCTTCAGCACCTGCACGCCCATCTGGCGCAGCGGCTCGAGCACGCGGCCCATCGGCCGGCCGGACAGAGAGGCGTCGCCGATGAAGGTTGTCTCCATGTCGTAGGTGCCGACCAGGCCCATGGTGAGGCGTGAGCCGGTGCCGGCATTGCCGAAATCGAGCGGGCCTTCCGGCTGCAGCAGCGCGCCGTTGCCGGTGCCGCGGATCACCCATTCGGCGCCGTGCTTCTCGATATGCGCGCCCATCGCCTTCATCGCGGCGCCCGTGCGCATCACGTCCTCGCCTTCCAGCAGGCCGGTGATGCGGGTCTCGCCAGAGGCGAGGCCGCCGAACATGAACGAGCGGTGCGAGATCGACTTGTCGCCAGGCACCCGCGCCGCGCCGGAAAGTGCCGATGATCTGCGGGCGGTGGCCGGTTTCGGGGCGGCAGTATGCGACATGGATTTTCCCTGATCAAAACGCCGGCGGCCGGCCTTTTTCTTTTGGTTTGCGCGGTCTCGTATCACGGCGGACCGAAATGGTCATCCCCTCGCGAGAGGTCGCTCAACGCGGGGATTTGCGACGCTGGCTTTAGGCTTTGACAGCGCCGTAAACTGTGGTTATGGGGACCAAACTTTCATCGACGAGGCTTGCTGTGGCAAAACCCGAACTTGGCACCAAACGCATCGACCCCGAGACGGGTCAAAAATTCTACGACCTGAACAAGGATCCGATCGTCTCGCCCTATACCGGCAAGAGCTATCCGCGTTCCTATTTCGAGGAAGGCAAGATTGCCGCCCTCGAGGAGGAAGAGGAAGTTCCCGAGAAGGAAGTGGACGCCGAGGAGGAAGAGGGCGTCGAGGTCGTCTCGCTCGAAGAGGCGGACGAGGATGCGAAAGCCGACGATCTTCCCGATCTCGGCGATGACGAGGACGATGTGGACCTCGGTGATGACGACGACGATACTTTCCTCGCTGACGAAGAGGAAGAAGACGACGACGTCGCCGACATGATCGGCGTCGGCGACGACGACGACGAAGTCTGATCCGGCCTGTGGCGCAAGCGCCTGCCGACTTTCGCGGCGTCTTGAGAAAAAGCGGCTCTTGAAGGCTTGATATTGACGGAAGGCGGGGTTAGAAGCCGCTGCACTAACGGCGCGGTCTCAACCCGCGCCGGATCTCTTCGCCGGTAACGGCGCCGGTAGACTGCCGGAAGTGGGGCCATAGCTCAGTTGGGAGAGCGCTTGAATGGCATTCAAGAGGTCGTCGGTTCGATTCCGATTGGCTCCACCAGTTTTCTCCTACGGAAATCAGTCTATTTAGGCCTGCCTATCACTGGCAGGCTTCACAAAACCGGTCGGTCCTCCTGTTCGTTGTATTTCTGCTAGTCGACGCCTTGTGGTGACATCCGTCGCAGGATTGCTAGAGCATCGGACGTTCAAGTGAGTCCATACCCTGCTGCTGTGAAGTAGTTTCTGCATTCAACTGGCGAGAACAG